>CAZIII010000088.1:0-8175 GCA_964539425.1 uncultured Tissierellaceae bacterium
TAGGTGCATTTTTAGGTACTGGATATTTAATAGAAAAGAGAATAGACTTATAAAAAACAAGAAAAAAGGTGGATATTATCCACCTTTTCTAATGCTCACTAAATTTATCCTTTAATATATAATATGATTTTTTAAGTCTTTCTTCTACAATAGGTTCATTCCATTCATCCCATTTATAAAGATAGATTTTATTTTCAAGCAATATTCCATCAGTATAGATATTCCCCATAATCTTCTTCCTCATATCATTCCTCATAAATTAATTATTTCCTGATATATTGAGCTAGAACTTGTAAAGCTATTAATTTTAGCTTATCATAAAAGGGTATAGATGAAAAGTTGAAAAAATTCAAAGAAAAGAGTTCGACAACTAAAAATCATATATTTTAATATTTTGAATAATAATATTTAAAGAAATAAAATATCAGGGGTGGTATGATGGATAAAAAGCTGAAATTAACAATTACTTTGTTTTTTACATTTTTATTAATATTTATCGCTGTAGTTATAATTAGTGAATATATGAATATGAACAAATTAAGAACTGAATATCCGGATTTATCTGAGGATGCTTATAATTATAGGAAGGATGCCTTAAAGATTTGGGGGATTAGGTTAGTATTGCAATTCCTTATTCCTTTATTATTTCTAACTTCAAGGATATCATATAGAATAAGGTTTTACATTGAAAGCAATAGGTCATTATTTATCACAGGATTATTATATGGGATTATATTTTTTACCATAATGTTCTTAGTTAATCTTCCATTAAATTATTATAGTTCCTTCCATTTAAGTCATAAATACGGATTATCAAATCAAACTTTCAACAGATGGATTGAAGTTGTAGTGAAGAACTTTATAGTAAATGATTTACTAATATCATTCTTTATATTTATTCCATTTTATATTATACAAAGGAGCCCTAAACTATGGTGGATGCAATTATCTATCCTAGCCATTCCCGTGATCATATTTATGGTCTTTATTTCTCCCTTTGTAATAGACCCTATATTTAATAAATATACTTCCATAGAAGATGATAAGTTAGGACAAGAGATTACACAGCTTCTCCACAAAGCAGACATACAAGATGCCAATATATATAAAGTAGACAAGAGTAGGGATACCAAGACTATGAATGCCTACATGACAGGTATATTTAATTCAAAGAGGATAGTATTATGGGATACAACAATTGATAATTTAGAAGAGGAAGAAGTACTTAGCATTACTGCCCATGAGATAGGACATTATATAAAAGGCCATATTTGGAAGAGCATTACATTAGCTGGATTAGGTACTTTAGTCACCTTGTTCTTAGTCTATATTACATCCAATTGGATACTTGACCTATCCAATGGAGTATTTGGAATTAGAAAGCTAGGGGATATAGGTGCATTACCTCTATTGCTACTAGTACTAAATTTTTATTCTTTCATTGGGAATCCAATTACAAACTTTGTGTCAAGGGATATGGAGATAGAAGCAGATGCCTATGAGATAATCCTTACAGAGGATAGACCATCAGCAGTATCTGCCATGGAAAAGCTATACAAAGAAAGTCTAGGCTTACCTAGACCAAGCAATATATATAAGATATGGTATCATAGCCATCCTACATTAGAAGAACGAGTAGACTTTTATAAAAATTATCCCCTTGATTAAATAAAATAAAGTGATGGAATCCATCACTTTAATTATGTCTAGTAGCTAAATCATTTAACAAATCAGATGTTAATTTATTAATATCTTCCATTTGTTTATTTAGTTGATCAAATTTTCTAGATAAGTCTTTATCCTTTGTGTTTCCCAAATCATTTGCACCAAGTAACATACTAATACTTGTAAAGTGTTCCATATTAGAAAAATTATTATCCTCTATCTGTTTGGCTTGATTGATTATCTCCGCAATTGCCCTTGGATTTTCCATGGTGTTATCCATATTGGAAGCATTAGTTAAATTTCTTTCTTTAGTCTGATCAGAACCCTTTGAATTTCTCATACCATCATCCTTTCTTATATCTATAGGATTAGTATGGCATTAAAAATAAAAATTATCACATTTAAAATGAAACAATTTATAGGTTAAACTACATCATAAAAAAATAGCTCAAATTGAGCTATTTTTTATTTATATCGTCCACCCATTCCTTTGCCTCTATTACAGCATCATATGTTGGAATAGCTACCTTAGAGTTGGCTAGTTTCTTTTCAGTATCATAATATACATCTGTTGGTGAATACCCAAAAGTAGGGTCTTTATCGTTTTCGTATGCTCCTTTTGCTGATTGATAATCTTTCTTTATGTTTAAGCTTCGCTTATCTTCATTCATATAAATTCCTCCTCACTTTTTATGCTTAAATAATCTATACCCATTAATTAGATAATCATACAATTAATTAGTTTCTATTATTCTAGGCAGTGGCGAATAATGACTAAGGCCCATGTTTTTTATAATATAATGTTCATCACTATAGAAAATTGTAATAGTAGAATTAACTGTAGCTCCATCCATTCCATCTAATATAGTTTTCATTTCACCAGAATTTAAGCTTTCGTTTTTAATATATTTTACAGAAGGTTTAACCACATTAGTAATCTCATGATTCCATGTTACCTTAGGTGGCTTTTCACTGGCATAAAACCCCATATACAATCTATTACCAACCATTTCAGACCAGATTAATATAGTATTTTCAGTAGTGTTTTTAAATTTAAAGTCTTTAACACCATAGGCCACAGTGGCATCTTGCCCATAGGGCACATAATTGATTGGCATAGAATGATTATGCCTTTCTACCACATCCAGATTAGATAATACTACTAGATTATAAAGAGTGGTGGCAATCTTACATACCCCACCTCCTTCAGTCATAATAATATTTCCACCTATATATGAAGCACCTTCTTTAAAACCTCTAAGCTTTGTATAAGGTCCAATGGCCATGTTCTGAGAAAAAATATCAGATGATTTTATTATCTGACCCTTAATCTTTTTACAAGCTAGCCCCACATTATATTCCTCTCCTGGTAAAGGATTTTTTAGGACTGCGCAAAAACCTGCCATTAGAGTGGGAGTATTATTTTCTTCCTTAGCCTTTAGAAAATCCTTATCATTCTTCCAAGGCATATTATTTACTTCTCCTGAAACAGTAGGGATATCGTAATTATTATCTCTTTTGTTTAATAGATATTCTATATCCTTACTAATACTAATAGAATTAGCTCTTAAATCTAGAAAATTTTCTACATTATTAGAGTAAGCTTTTGATGACACTAAGACTAAACTAAGAGAGAGAATAGTATATTTAACTTTATCCATAAAAATCCTCCATTATATTGCTGAGATTTACTTCTTAGTAATATAGTTTCTTACTTATACAGATAAAATATTCTCTTATTCACTGCCAGTATTTTCTATAGCAGTATTTTTTTCAAACAATTAAGATGTTTAATTTTTTGCAGTATTTAATGATATACTAATAATGGATATAGCTATTGTCTCGCATTGATTCGCTTTTATAATATTTTATTCCATCCAAAAAATAGTGTGAGTAAGTAATACTTATGATATAATTCTAAATAATATAATAGTTTGAATTTTTGATATAAAGGAGAAAAAATGAATAACAAAAAAGATTTTATAGGTGAAATAATTAAAGATACAGGAAAAGGTATCAAAGGATATATAAAATCACAAATCAAGCTTATGTTGATAACCTTTATTATTCTTTCTATTGGTTTAACACTTATAGGAGCACCACTACCTGTACTAATAGCTGGAGGAATATCTCTACTGGATATAATTCCTGTACTAGGATCAGGAATCGTAATGCTACCTTGGTCAATAATTAACTTTATCATGGGAAACAAAGACATGGGAGGAAACTTAGCTATTCTCTATGTAGCCTTAGTTATACTAAGACAGTTTATAGAACCAAAGATAATAGGCAAAGAAATTGGAGTTAGGCCACTTTATACTTTTATTGCAACAATATTAGGAGCTATAGTATTAGGACCAATAGGGGTTATACTAGGACCATTGGCAGCTGTGGTTATTAATTCAATTATAAAGATAAGGAAAAGATAAGCTACTAGGAATAAAAAAGGGGGAAGATAACTTGGATTATAGTACAAACCAAGGAACACAGGCAATAATTGATTCTATATTCATTATTGGGATATTAGGAGGAATTGCCTTAGGAGCACAAATACATTATGGATTTATTTTGATATCTATTTTGTCTTTAGCAGGATTATTTGCATTACATAGATATAAAAATAAAAAACTAGAAATGTTTAATAAAGAGAGAATCAAGAATCAATGGGGAAAAGAACATAAGGAAAAAAGAGACTTTTCATATATTGAAAAATTACATACTTTTCTCTTAGAGAGAGATCAATCAGGCTTTATTATAGATAATATTACATGGACAGATTTAAATATGGATTCCGTATTTAGTAAGCTAGACCATACTATGTCATTATCAGGTA
Source organism: uncultured Tissierellaceae bacterium (assembly GCA_964539425.1). Classification (GTDB taxonomy): domain Bacteria; phylum Bacillota; class Clostridia; order Tissierellales; family Tissierellaceae; genus JAVKTS01. The sequence goes on from CAZIII010000088.1 coordinate 4,499, forward strand.
TGCAGTATCTATATCAAACTCTTAGAAGACCTATCTTTGATGGAAAAATCCTTAAAAAAAGAAATGAAGTTATCAATTCATTATTAGAAAACAACGAAATTGCTAAGAAAATACAATATCCACTTTTTGTACTAGGTAAAAAAGAGGGTAAAAATATATTTAAATATTTTAAAGACTGGATTAATATAGATACAAAACCTGCAATAATATATAGGTTGCTTTCATATTTGCCTTATTTAGCAATTCTTATGATTTTAATCGACTCTGCTAAGGCTTTAATAATAATTATGCTAACTGTTAGTATAAATACAATAGTTTATCAGGTGAACAAGAAAAAAATATATGATGAAATGGATACTTTCCTATACTTAGGTAGTCTTATAAAATGTGCTGATAATATTATTAAGCTAAATACTGAAAATATTGATTTAGAACAAGAGGAATTAAAGAGAATTTTGAAAAACATAGGAAAAGTAAGAAAAAATGTGGCTAAATTAAATTCTAATGTAACTATGGGTTCAGATATGGAAATAGTGAGACAGTATTATAATATGATATTTCTAAAAGAACCAAATATATTTTATAAAACTGTAAAATTAGTAAATGACTATAGAGATGATTTCTTCAAACTATATACCTTAATAGGTAAAATAGATGCCTATATTTCAATAGCATCATATAAGGCTGGATTAGACTATTTCGTAGAACCTAGTTTTGAAGAAGATGGTTCACAGTTTTATTTAAATACAAAAGACATCTATCATCCTTTATTAGACAATCCAATATCATATTCTTTTGAATTAAACAACATGGGAGCATTGGTCACAGGGTCAAATGCTTCAGGCAAATCAACATTCCTGAGGACAATAGGCATAAATTCTATTTTTGCTCAAACTTTATACCTAACATTGTCAAAGGAATACAGGTCTAGTTACTTTAATCTCTTAACTTCCATAGGAACTACAGATAATATCGTGGAAGGAGATAGCTATTTCATGGCAGAGGCTAAATCACTAAAAAGGGTCTTAGACCGACTTGATCCTAATCAGCCAGTTCTATGTATTTTAGATGAAATATTTAGAGGTACAAATACAGCAGAGAGAATCAGTGCAGCATTGGAATCATTAAACTATATGATAGAAAGAAATTGTTGTGTTATAGCTGCAACTCATGATTTGGAGCTTACAAATCTAGTAAATGAAAGATACAATAATTATCACTTTAAAGAAACTATTGAAGCTAATGACATAATGTTTGATTATATTCTACGAGAAGGTCCATGTTCAACAAGAAATGCTATAGCTATTTTAAAATATCTGGGCTATCCTGCAGAGATATATGAAAAAGCCATGGCAGGAGCAGAGAAATATTTAATAAAATAATTTATAGGAGGGGTAATCTTGGATAGATGGGAATATAAGACTATTAAGTTCAAATTGAAGGGTTTTAGTGGAGGAGTATTAGAAGAAGATGACTTTGATTATGAGCTCAACAAATGGGGCGAGCAAGGTTGGGAGCTGGTATCCTGTTTTACATCAAATGCAGCCCAAGGATATAGTAGGGATGCAATAACAGTATTTAAGAGAAAAAAGTAGAAAAACCATAGGAGACAGATAAAGCATTATCTGTATTTAGTTCTAATTAAAAATGATAGGGGGTAAAGAGAATTGATACTAAGATACCTAAAGAAACAAATGATAATTCCAACAAAGGAATACATAATTAATAAAGCTGTAAATATACGAGGGGTAGATGTGCTCATACTGAGCTTTACAATAGAAGAAGATAAAAATTGCTTATGGCTTATCTACCAACAAGAAAACATTCCTGAAGATGAATTACTGGATGAATTAGATGGGATGGAATATGAGTATGTAGAGAAAGTTAAAACTAATAGAGAGAATAAATTAAAAAGTATTGAAAGGAAAAGTAGAGAAAAATATTTCTTTATAAAAGAAATGGAAATTCAAAATCAAATAGTAACTTTTGGGTCTTCCAGTAGCAGTATTATTCATGATATGAATATGGAAGGTGTAATGAAACTACAACACTTTGTTGAAAAGGGTTTAAGTTTAGATGAATGGGATGATGTAAATCTAGAGAATCTCGTGATTACCCAATATGAACAAAGCAAGGATGAAAGTGCACCAATTATAGATGATACTAAAGAATTAAACCTTAAATTATGTATTAATCCAGACTCAAGGGAAATCCAAGTACAACATCCTTTCAAAGTAGGGTTTGGCAAACAGGATATAGGGACTAAAATAACATATTATGATGAAGAACTAGCTAAAGAGAATTACTTTTTTATAGATGAAATTTATTCCTTCGATGTATATAAGGATATGGAGGAGAAGGTAGAAAAAATTGAAGATGAAGAAATGAGACAAAATATGATCAACAACCTTATGGAGGTATTAGGAAGCATATGCCCAAGGGATAAAAACCTAGCTGTTATAAAATATGAAACAGTAGATAATAGGCAGCTAAACTTTTACATGAAGGATCATCTAGATACAGTCCCAATAACTTATAGGACTAATGATTCAACAATTGGAGGTGCATCATCAGTTGGAATCATCTGGGGTTCTAATGAAGAGGGAGAAGGAATTAACGGCTACAAGGTCCGAGGATGTGTACTTCAACCTATAGACAAGGATTTTGACGGTGAATTAGAAATAGAATTATTTTCAAGATATCTTCAAATCCCAGAGGACAAGTATTCCTTATAAGATATATTAAAAATACAAGATATAAAATAGACTAAATTTGAATTAATCTTAAAGTAAAATGGAGGTAAGGATTTGGATAGGAATGGATTCAATTATAAAAAAGTCTTTATATTACTAATGACTCCAATATTACTAATTGCTTGCACACCTGTGGAAAATAAGGTGAAAGCACCACCGACTACCAACCTACCAACAAAAGAAGAAATTAGCTATATTAATGTAGATGGCGAAACAATAGAAGAAAGATATTTGACAATAGAAGGGTACAAAAGAGTAGAAGCAGAGGAAAATAGTTTTGGAAATTTTTTAAGGAATCAAAAATTAAAGCCTTATGGCCAAAAGGTCCTATACTATGATGGAAGAGAGAAAAGCAAAAAGGGTGTCTATGATAGTGTTCTAGATGTAGAAATAGGGGATAGAGACCTTCATCAGTGTGCAGATGCTGTAATGCTTTTAAGAGGGGAGTACCTTTATTCCATAGGTAAATATGATGATATTAACTTTAATTTCGTTTCAGGATTTAAAGCAGAGTACAAAAAGTGGATGGAAGGATATAGGATTAAGGTTGAAGGAAACAACGTAAGCTATTATAAGGCTACAGAGCCATCAAATACTTATGAAAGCTTTAGAAAATATATGAATATTGTATTTGCTTATTCTAGCACATTATCTCTAGAAAAGGAGCTAGTATCAGTTAATATAGAAGATATGGAAATTGGTGATGTATTTATAATTGGAGGAAGTCCAGGTCATGCTGTCATAGTTATGGATATGGCTATAAATGATAATGATGAAAAGATATTTATTCTAGCCCAATCCTATATGCCAGCACAGCAAACTCAAATACTTATAAATCCTATGGACAAAGAAATAAGTCCTTGGTATTCACTGAAGAATAAAGAAAAACTAATTACACCTGAATGGACCTTTGAGCTAGAACAA
>CAZIII010000089.1:0-7933 GCA_964539425.1 uncultured Tissierellaceae bacterium
ATTTCTCTATATACTTTCCTGGACTTCCTGCACCTGTAGTTACAACAGGAACTCCCTCATCACATATTATACCTACAATATCCTCAGCAAAAGGTGACATTAACATAATATTTACACCGAATGGTTTATCAGTTAATTCCTTTAGCTTTCTTATCTCATCCTTAATAAATTCTGCTGGTGCATTTCCTGCTCCGATTATCCCAAGACCTCCTGCTTCTGATACAGCTGCAGCTAGTTCATGAGTAGCTACCCAGGCCATGCCTCCTTGTAGAATAGGATATTTGATATTTAACATATCAGTTATTCTAGTGTTCCACATTAGTTATCTTCCCTCCTACTCCATTTTATAGTCATTGAAGCCCAAGTAAGACCTGCTCCAAAGGCTACTAAAACTACATTATCACCCTTTTTGATTTTCTTACCTTTTATTGCTTCATCAAGGGCTACTGGAATAGATGCTGAAGACATATTTCCATATTTATTAAGATTTACATATACTTTATCTTTTTCAAGTTTTAATTTTTTAGCTGCTGCATCTATTATTCTTGTATTAGCTTGATGTGGTACTAAGAAGTCCAAATCTTCTAACTGAAGGTTAGCTTTTTCTAAAGCATTTTTAGATGCTCTTTCCATGACTCTCACAGCAAACTTGAATACTTCCTTACCATCCATCTTTATAGAGTGAAGCCTATTCTCTATGGTATCAATACTGGCTGGTAATCTAGAACCTCCTGCTGGTTGGATTAGTACATCTCCACTGGCACCATCGGAACCTAATTCAGCTGAAAGTATGCCAAAGTCTTCCTCACATTGTTCAAGTATACAGGCTCCTGCACCATCTCCAAATAATACGCAGGTATTTCTATCCTGCCAATCAATTATCCTTGATAAGGTTTCTGCACCTATTACTAATACCTTCTTATACATTCCAGATTTAATAAAGGATTCTCCTGTGGACAAAGCATAAACAAATCCAGAACATCCTACACTCATATCAAATGCTGCTGCTTTTATTGCACCGATATTTTTCTGTACTATACAGGCAGTTGATGGAAAAGCATGATCAGGTGTGACCGTTGCCACAATTATTAAATCAATATCTTCTGACTCTATATTAGCATCTTCCAAAGCATTCTTTGCTGCCATAGTGGCTATATCAGAGGTTGCCATACTATCCTCTGCTACTCTTCTTTCCTCTATCCCTGTTCTATCAACTATCCATTCATTGGATGTATCTACAATCTTAGATAAATCATCGTTGGTAAGGATTTTCTCAGGGACATAGCTACCTATACCAGAAATTCCTATACAAATATCTTTCATTTTCCACCTCCATATTTAATTGTGATTTTCCCATTTTTCTAATCATCTACCACCCCCTTTAAAATATTTGCAAAATTATCTTCTTTATATTATTATTAATATACTATGAATAGAACTTTATGAATTAGTATATATGAATATAAACAAATAATCAATCATTAAAATTTGGCTATATTATATTAAATAGGAGTGATTTTATGAATAAACATTTAAATACAGAAGAAATAATGGGTATCATTCCCCATAGATATCCTTTTCTCTTTGTAGATAAAGTTTCTATAGAAGAAATAGGGGTAAGGGGTATAGGTTATAAAAACGTTACCATGAATGAACCTTTTTTTCAAGGTCATTTCCCAGGAATGCCTGTAATGCCTGGGGTATTAATAGTTGAATCTATGGCCCAAGTTGGAGCTGTAATTCTTTTATCTGATGAAAAATACAAGGGTAAAACTCCTTATTTTGCTGGAATAAACAAGGTGAGATTTAAAAGAAAAGTAGTCCCTGGTGATGCTCTTAGAATGGAAGTAGAATTAACTAGAATAAGAGGTTCCATAGGTGTAGGTGAAGGGAAAGCCTATGTAGAAGACGAACTTGCCTGTGAAGGAGAATTTTTATTTGCAATAGAGTAAGATAATTTTAATAAGTATCCTTTTTGGTGCCAGGCACCAAAAAGGATACTTATTTGTTAATTAGTTAAATTTTTAGCTTCTTCAACTAAAATATTAATTGAGGCATATAATTGTTGTATACTTCCATTAATACCTTTTATTGCCTCTGCTTGATTTTTTGTAATAGAACTGATTTCATTAATTACATTATCCTGTTCCTTTGATGTTTCTTTAATTCCCTTCAAAATTTCCTCTATCTTTTGAATTGAATCCGAGCTATTAATTGCAAGCTTTCTGATTTCCTGTGCAACTACACCGAATCCCCTACCTTCTTGACCAACTCTTGATGCTTCTATTGAAGCATTTAACCCTAGAAGATTTGTTTGTTTGGCTATACTTTGAATAAACCTTAACACTCCATCAGTTTCATCTATATTAAGTTTAGATTCCTTTGATTTAATTAGTAAATCACTTGAAATATTAAAGAGTCTATCCGAATCTTCATCAATTAACTGAGATATACTAGTCAACTCCTCAAGTCCACCTGATAGTTCTTCTGCTAAAGTTAATAATTTCTCTTGTTTTTCTATTGAAATTACAAAAGAAACTGCACCTACTATATTATTATTTTCCCTTATTGGAATACCACAGGCAATATATGGAAAGCCAAATACTTCTGCACCTACTTTATCTATTACCTTTTTCCCTGCTCTCATACATTTTGCCACAACTGTACTTTCCGGAATAGATTGACCTTCCTCTACTAGCTGTGGTACATGGTCACCCTTAACAAAGATTAAATACTTTTCCGTATCTGATACAGTAACACCAATATCGTCTATTGTTAGACTATTAATATATGGGGCAACTTTTACAAAAGAATTAAGCAATTCTGACAAACTTTTCTCCCCCTCTTAGTTTGTACATCTTTTAAAGATGTATTTCTCATTAGTTTTTCATTATTTCGATTATACCAGAAATAACATATTATCTCAATTGTTTTTGCCCAATTTATCTAACAAACTCTAATATAGAGATAGAGGATGCTTCAGTTATCTTATTAATTGAAGCATCCTCTTGTATAGTTTTTACTTACTTAATCTTTCTTTTGTAAGAATATCAATTCTTTCTTTTTCCCCTATTATCTTCTTTTGTTCGTCATCATAGGCATATAATCCACCACTAACTGTTCTAGTTTTCAAATGTCCTCTGGCTATTTTAGATCCTATTAATTGAGGTGCATCTAATATTCCTATTCTTACTGCTTCTGTTAAAGTCTCTGGATCAGATAATGGATCTTCTATATTTGTATTTAGGGATTTTATTGCATCAATAATAACTTTTGCTTCTTTAATCAAATCATTTTTTCTCTCAATAACATTCTTGTCCTTTGCAATATCTACAGAGCCTAAAAATTCATTTTTTAATACTCCCCTTACTATCATTGCAGATTCTATTATATCCTCTGCCTTAGCTGCATGATGAGCTTCACAGAACCCTACTACATGGTAAATATGTGGCTTGATTGCCATTGCTAGATATGCTGATGCTGCTAGTTGCCCTTTAGCTTGATAAAGATTAGTTGGGAAGCTGGCAAGGCCAGCTCTAGCTTGCCTATATACATTAAAATCTTTATCCACAAGACTTTCTATTAGCCCTATCTTTGCCAACATCTTACCTAAATCCATTTCAGGTGATATAGTGGCTGGAACATTGAACATAAATTGGGCTATATAATCCTTTACACCCATTTTTTTTGCATTGTATGCTGCTATATATGCTACTGCTACAGCTATGGAATCGTGAGCATCTCTTAAACTCCAATGATGGGGATCATTGACCTCCACAGGGATATTTCTTTCTCCATGCCATTTCATTACCTGCTGATTTTCAGCTATGGCATCCTTTAATGTCCTAGGTCCTCTCTTATCTAGTTCACTGTACCAGAAGAGTGGAACTGCACACCAAGCATTTTCTATACTTTCATTTAATACTTCTGCAAACTCAATTATATTTTTTGTTCCACTATAGGATCGTAATAATGGATAATTACCTCTTTGGGCTGCTTTAAATAAATTCTTAAAATCATCCTTAGTCCTTAGAGGCACTCCTCCTGCACCATTCAATCTTTCATCCATATTTTCTTGATCAAAGAAAAATTCCTGTGCATTTTGGTCAGGAGCGACTGAAATAATATCTATTACTTTTGCATCTGCTACTTTTTCTATAGCTTCTACTGTTTCTTCTATGGTAGATAAACCTAAATGATGTCTTAAAATCGGGTATGGGTATTTTGATTTTATTCTAGCTATTATTTCCTTTGGATAGGATTCTTCATTGGAATAATCTTTGCCCTTTAAATAGGCAATAACTTCATCTATATCTTCTGTTCCATAAAATATCTTGTCAAAAATTGCGTATTTCTCTGCAACTATTGCTGTAGGCTCTGTTCCACCAAACAACCATGTAATATCTTTAATATTATTACTTTCTATCTTTTCTTTTAATTCTTCTAATATTTCATTTAGAGGTTCTGGTGTTAATCTATAGGATAAAGCCACTATATCTGGCTTCTTCTCATTTATAAACTCTATTATTTCATCTATGGACTTACCTATCCCTATAAACTCAGTAGAATAGTTTTCTTTTTCAGCCAAGTTTAGATAGTTCATAGTTCCTGCTACATGAACGCAATTACCTAAAGTTCCTCCAATGATTTTTTTCACTAGGCAACTACCCCCTCGTCTTTTTTATCTAATTTACCTGTTTGTGCGATTCTATGCATTTCATATATAGATAAACCCTCTAGCCCCAGTCTATCCATAGTTCTACCTTCTTTGTAAAAATCCCTACCAGTCATGAGTTCTGCTATATTAATTATTGAGTTTATTGCTGGAGTTTTTATTCCTAATTCTCTGGCCAAGGAAGACATTGGTACTAAGCTGTATGGTACATCCTCATATATGTATCTGATGGATAATCCCTTTGGCGCTTGTAAACCTTTATATGCTGGATTGTTTTGTACTGTTTCATATAAATTGCTACCCTTTGCTCCATATGATTCATATAACCAATCCTTAGCAGATAAAGTATCTACCTTTAATATCTTTCCTATTTCCATTCTCTCACTATCCATTTTTTCTAAGAAATCTCCTATGGATGGAGTAATTCCTTCAGTATAATACTCAAATGGTGCTCCTCTTTCTATATGTCCACTGTTTAGCAATGTGGGTGCTGGGTGGAATATTGCTCCATAATTGTTGATACTTGTTTCCAATACATCTTTTGCTGGAATAAACTGTGGATAGGCATGCCTTAGTAGATTAATTACATAATCAGTTTTATATGATGGAATAGCTGCTAGTGTAACCTCATTTTTCATCTTAAATATATGGGCGCTATTGGTTGAAGTAGCTCTACAAGCGTAGATAAAGGATTGGGCTTCTGCCACTATTATTTCCTTTTCACAATTTTGTTTGCGAAGGGTTTCATATACTTCTAAAGCTCCACCTGTTCGACCTGGATTAAGTACTATTATCTGACCATCTTCTAGATAAGGTGCCATTTCTATTGCCATCTGATAATGCCCCATAGCTGGAACTGTTACCATTATAATATCTGCCCCTTCTATGGCATCTTTCATTCTATTTGTTACTCTACTTAATACCCCAACTCCTTCTTTTTCTCCTGTTAATGATATTATAGGGTTTTTAATAAGCCCTAATATATTTTCTAAGGTTCTATTATATAAACTTATATCATAACCTATTATGGCTAAATATCCTGCCATTGCCATGCCACCATTTCCTGCTCCTATAATACTAAATTTTAAATCTCTAATCACAATACCGCTCCTCTCAAATATAGTTTTAGAAACTTTATGTCAACCAGTTTTGAGGGACAAAAAAAACTATGGGGTTCCATAGTCCTGAAATCAATACAATTTCACGCCCCCTTTAATACGCTTACGAGGTTAGCTGTCGGGTTCGGGCTAAAGGGTTTTGCCCGTCCTATAAAGGATTCACCCCAAAATATTGGTTCCCCCGCTTCTAAAAGAATTCAGCGATTATTCTATTGTTAGACTAGAAATATTATACCATATTTCCCTCATTTTTACAAAATCTTTTTTAAGAGAAAATTCTTACAATTTACGCCATTTTACGTCAAAATTAATTTTCACCTAATTTAATCCCCTGAATATATTATAGTAGGACATGACATAAAATATATTCATCCAAATTCAATTAGGGAGGAAACTATATATGGAAAAAGCGCAAGGAATAAATGTTAGTAATGTACGTCTTATTGATAATAGTCAAAATAAAGGAAATTTAAAGGGATCTAATAAAGACTGTAATATTTCTGCAAATAATCGTAATTATTGCGTTGATGTTGATAGTACTGTTTTGGATAACTGTCCAAATACTCCTTTAACACCAGTTGGTATTTCAACAGGGGTTATTGCTAAGATACCGGTAGTATTAGCTGAATTAACTATTAGATTTAACGTGGGTGCATCTATTAATTTACCTGAACCTGCACTTGAAGTTAAGGATATAAAAAAGAAATTGAAAATCACTCAATGTATGCTTCTACAGCCTACGAATATTCTCTTTATCAAAGGGTTTGTTCGTAAGAGTATTGACTACACTACAGGGGTTTGTTCAAATTGGAAAGGCGTATGTGGTGAACTTCACCATTGTACAGTAGATGTACCTTTTGAATGTTCTACACCAGTTGATTTCTTTATACCGCCTGAAACTGTTATTGTAAATTCAAATTCTGAATTTGAATACTTCAAGGTTAGTAATCTGCCTAATAAACATTTTGCAGAAAAAGATAATTTATTATCTGGTGATTTGTCAGAAATTAATCAAATTAGAACTGAATTCTTCAATGAGCTACCATTCTGTGATTTAATCAGTGCATCTATTTTTGAATTCGATGAATTCATTGGCCGTGAAAGGCCTCACAATGCAGATCTACCATTTGAAGAGAAATTTTTCAGGAAACTTGAAGAAAAAATGGTTATAGAACTTACACTAAAAGTATTACAAAATAGACAAGTTGAAATCCCAGCTATAGCGGGAACAGGTTCATCATTATGTAACACATTGAATGCACAATAAAATAAGCCAGATTCTTTGGATCTGGCTTATTTCTATATTATTTCTTTTGATTTCTTACTAATTCTGCACCTTTTTCCAATGCATCTTTATTTATTGGCTTTAAATGTGCTTTGTTTTCACCAAATACTGCTGTGAAGGCTTGATTAAGTATTGTATCAACTGATACTGTATTTGTAGCTTCAAGGAATGCTCCTAGCATTACCATATTAGCTATTCTTGCATTGCCTAAGTCATTTGCCATCTCATTAGCTGGAATATAATATACTTCTATATCTTCTCTGGTACATTTTCTATCTATTAATGATGAATTGATAAAAAGTCTTCCTCCTGAAACTATTGTGCTTTCGAATTTGTCCAAGGAAGGTCTATTCATCACTATAGCTGAAGTAGCTTCTACTACTACTGGTGATCCTACTGGGTCTGAAGATATAACAACGTTACAGTTTGCAGTTCCTCCCCTCATTTCTGGTCCATAAGAAGGTAACCATGATACAGATCTATCTTCCATCATACCTGAGTATGTTAGAAGTTGACCAAGAGCCATTACTCCTTGTCCGCCAAAGCCAGCAACTACTATTCTTTCTTCCATTTTATTCATCCTCCCCTGGTCTTCTAAAGTTTCCAAGAGGATAATAAGGAATCATATTTTCCTCTAACCATTTCATTGATTCTGGAGCTGTTAAACCCCAGTTAGTAGGACATGTAGATAATACTTCAACTATTCCAAAACCTTTTCCATCAAGTTGTACTTGGAAGCATTCTTTTATAGCTTTCTTTGCTTTTCTAATATTAGCAGGTGTATTTACAGCTACTCTTTCAACAAATGCAGCGCCATGTATAGTAGCTAGCATCTCACTAACTTTTATTGGTCTA
>CAZIII010000089.1:7943-8163 GCA_964539425.1 uncultured Tissierellaceae bacterium
AGCTGTTGTAGCTTTTTGACCAATCAATGTAGTTGGAGCCATTTGGCCACCTGTCATACCATATATAGCATTGTTAACAAATATTGTAGATATTTTTTCTCCTCTATGTGCAACATGGACGATTTCAGCTGTACCAATTGACGCTAAATCTCCATCACCTTGATAAGTAAATACAAAGTTCTCTGGACGTACTCTTTTAATTCCTGTAGCTACTGCAGGT
>CAZIII010000090.1:0-1635 GCA_964539425.1 uncultured Tissierellaceae bacterium
AAAAATCATAAGGTTATATTAAGAGATTTTGTAGAATCTGATATAGAGGATAGGATATATTGGGAAACTGTTGAAATGGAATGGCAATTATGGGATGCCCCTTGGGAATATAATGAAAATGAGGTATTTGATTCAGATAAGTACCGCAAGGAACGCCTAGAATGGCTGGCAGAAGATAAAGATGAAAATAGGATCCGTTGGAGTTTTCAAATATGTATCAATGATGAAAGTCGAAAGCACATTGGTTGGATTAATGCCTATGATATTGATGAAAACTACAATTACACCAAGGGAGATGGATATTGTACTATAGGAATTGATATTCCAGATTTACCTTCCAGAGGTAAGGGGTATGCAACTGCTTCTTGGGACTTATTTATTCAGTATTTACTATCAAATGAAATAGGTGATATATATACTCAAACTTGGTCTGGAAATGAGAGAGTATTAGGATTAATGAAAAAGATTGGTTTTGAAGAGTGTAATAGAGAATATGGATTTAGGATTGTAAGAGGTCAACTATACGATGGGCTAACATTCAAATTGAATAGGGAAAAATACAAGGATTTTCATGAAAACAAGAGGTTGAATAAGTAGGGTGCATGAATATGTTTAACTAAATATAGAGTTAAGATGAAAATTATATTAAAGAAGAAGGAAGTATATTATGAAAAAGCTAATTATTGTTAATGGAGTGCCAGGTGCTGGAAAAACCACTGTCTGTAAAGAACTTTATAAATCAATTTCCAACTCTGTATGGTTAGATGGTGATTGGTGTTGGATGATGAACCCTTTTGTGGTCAATGAAGAAAATAAGAGGATGGTTGAGGAAAATATCACCTTCTCATTAAGGAATTATTTAATTAATTCTTCTTATAAATATGTGATTTTTAATTGGGTAATAGGAAATGAAAAGATATTTGAAATAATTCTAAGAAAATTAGAAGATTTAGAATTTCAGCTTTATAAAATATCTTTAATATCTTCTCCTGAGGTTCTTAGAGAAAGAATGCTAGAGGATGGAAGATCAGAAGAGAAAATTGGAAATAGCATCAATAATTTAAGACTTTATGATGATATGGATACCTTAAAGATAGATACAACAAATATGAGTGTAAGAGATACAGTCAATGAAATTCTGGAGGTTATAAAATAGTGGAAAGCTTAGATATAGTCATTGAAAGAATCACTAAAGATAATTATCATATGTTTGATGATATGGTATATTGGAGGTCAAATGGATTTGAAAGGACTAAGGAAGAGAAAGATAAGAATAAAGATATAATTTTTGAGGATGCATTTTTAGAGCTTGAGCATCAAGACTTCTGTGTTTTTGCAGCTTTTTATGAAGGCAGATTTATCGGATGGATAATGCTGGTATATATACCTAAGCTAGGAAAGTGGAGCAAAGGCGTAATTTTCGTTGAAGAATTGTGGACAGCCCCTGAATTCAGAAGAAAGGGAATTGCTATGAAACTTATGGAAAAAGCATATGAGGTTCAAAACGAAACAGGAGCAATTAAGGTTAGGCTTTATACGGATAATATACAGGCACAAAAACTATATGAAAAATGTGGTCTAGAAGTAATAAACAGTGCAGTATTCATGGAATCAAAGGTTAATTAAAAAGTAGAT
>CAZIII010000090.1:1735-8142 GCA_964539425.1 uncultured Tissierellaceae bacterium
GATATTCATAAAAGCTAAAAAGTGCTGGTGGCCAAGTTTGCTATTTGTTTGGCTTATGTTTTTTATATAGAAAATTATAGGGGCAGTTTATACTGATAGGATATATTTGTATTTTGGTTAAATAATTATGCTAAGGAGTATATGATAATATGCAAAGACTTGAAACTAAAAATTTAATATTAAGAAGGATGGAAGATAGGGATATAAACGATTTATTTGAAATGAGAAAAGATCCTAGAATGATTGAATTTACAGATTCAAAAATAGACGCAAGTCTTGATGAAACTAAGGAATATGTGGATAAAATGAATAAGGGAATTGATGATAATCAATGGGTAATTTGGGCTATTGAGTTAAAAAAGTCTAATCAAGTAATAGGTTCAATCAGTATTTGGAATCTAAACAAGGAAGAAAGAAGTGGAGAATTAGGGTATGGAATAATTCCTGATTACCAAGGTAGGGGATTAATGAAGGAAGCACTACTTTATGTAGCTGATTATGGATTTCATAAGATGAATTTAGAAGATTTGTATGCATATACAGAAGTAAATAATATTAAGTCAATTAAACTATTAGAAAAATGCAACTTTAGAGAAGTAGATAGAATAAAAGAAGAAGGCTATTATATTAAAAAGACCTATGAAATGGTTATTTATAAATTACATCAATTGGAGCAGAATTTATAATAGAAGACAATGTTGCTAATATGAAAAATATAAAAATATGAATATGTAATTCTTTTCAACAGCTAAGTAGTGAAAAATTCACTACTTTTTTTAATTTTATTTGCAAAGTACACTTGACAAACGATGCAAAGCATACTATACTAAAATTGCAAAGCAAACATTGCAAAGAGGTGATTTTTTGAAGACAAGAATTCAAGAACTGCGTAAGCAACATAAATTATCACAAGAAGAATTAGCTAATGCAGTTGGTGTAACAAGGCAAACAATTACTTCCTTAGAGTGTGAGAAATATACAGCATCCTTAGTTCTGGCATATAAGATTGCAAGATATTTTGGAATGATTATTGAGGAAGTATTTGACTTTTCAGAAGAGGGGGAAATTTGATATGGGAAAGTTTAGAGGGAAAATTCGTGGTAGAATAATATGGCTTATGGTGGCTGGCATAAGCTTAGGAATTTCTTATCTTATTTTGTTTTCAAATCAAGATAAACTACCAGAGATGCCGGATTTTATGATGAGCTTTCACGGTGGAGTATTATTTGGGATTGAAATTCTACTTATTGTGGATATACTTAAGAATTTAATAGCTATTAGAGATGAAAAAGGATTAAAAAAATTATACATTGAGGAAAATGATGAGCGTACAGTTATGATAATGCAAAAGACAGGTGCTATGGGGATGGCAATATGCATTATTGGTTTAGGATCTGCTACTGTAATATCTGGTTTTTTCAATGAAACTGTATTCTTTACACTATTAGGAGCCACATTATTTACTGCATTAATCAAAGGATTCTTTAAAATATATTATCATATTAAATTATAGTCAGGGGGATTAGAAATGAAAAATAATAAGATAAATAAGTATATAATATGGGGCTCACTTATCAATACTATTACTTTGAGTTCAAAACAGTTTACAGAAGTACCAGAGGGTCTTTCTTGCTTTGCTATGGGAGCAGGTGTTGCATTGATGATTTTCGGCTTGTATTCAATGAACCATGATACAACAAAAATAAAAGATTTCAAAAGAAATTTAGTAAAAAAATTAATAAAAGCAAGATAATATAATCAAAAAAAATATAAATATTTATATAAACAATTCTTGACTTATATCGATCCTATTGTTAATATGTAAATATAATGAATATGTTGCTCATATAAGTCCCATAATATGGTTGGGGCGTCTCTACAAAATGACCGAAAATCATTTATCTATGAGCGAAAGTGTACCTAGGGTTCCGAAGGATTTTTCTTGCTGGACCGAGCGGTACAGATGCTGCATAGTCAGTATTACACCGAAGGGATAAAAGCCCAGTCGGGTAGGTTTCGCTTAGCCTACCCGGCTGGGCTTATTTAATTTTTTGAGGAGGGTTAAATTGAACTTTAAAAGGATTTTTATCGAAAAAAGGGAAGAAAGTAATACTGAAGGACAGTTGTTATTAAATGATGTTAGGGATTATTTAGGAATTGAAGCTTTAAAGAATGTTAGGATTGTTAATGTATATGATTTAATTAACACTACAGAAGCAGAAAAGGAAATAATAGTAAATGAAATACTGTTTGAAGAAGGATTAGACTGTAGATATGATAATCTTCCAATGGGAGAAAATGAAAAATCATTTAGGATAGAGTATTTAAGAGGGCAATATAACCAAAGAGAAGATTCAACAAATCAAATGGTTAGAATGCTACTTAAAAAAGAAGATATAATAGTTCAAAATTCAAAGATAATAATCTTAGAAAACGTACTAGAGGAAGAATTAGATAAAATTAAGAAATATTATATAAATCCAATAGAGATGAAAGAAGTAGGAATTGATAGTTTTAATCTTGAAAGGGAAGAAGAAGCAACTGAGGATATTGAAACAATAAATGGTTTTATCAATATGACAGAGGATGAGCTTGTAATTTTCAAATCGAAATATGGTATTGGTATGGATATAGAAGATATTATATTTTGCCAGGGCTATTTCAAAGATGAAGATAGAAACCCTACAATTACAGAGCTAAAGCTAATAGACACATATTGGTCAGATCATTGTAGACATACTACTTTTATGACAGAGATTACAGATATATCCATGGAAGAAGGTAAGTACAAGGAATTATTCCAAGGGGCATTAGAGGAATATATAAAGTCTCGGGCATTTGTTTATGAGAACAAAGAAAGACCAATCTGCTTGATGGATTTAGCTACTATAAATATGAAGGAAACGAAGAAAAAAGGTTTACTAGACGATAAGGAAGAGTCAGATGAAGTAAATGCAGCTAGTATAGAAATTGATGTGGATGTAAATGGAGAAAATGAAAAATGGCTGTTGATGTTTAAAAATGAAACTCACAATCATCCTACAGAAATGGAGCCCTTTGGTGGTGCATCCACTTGCTTAGGAGGAGCCATAAGGGATCCTTTATCAGGAAGGGCTTATGTATATCAAGCCATGAGAATTACAGGTTCTGCGGATCCAAGGCAAAAATATGAAGATACATTAGCAGGGAAATTACCTCAAAGAAAGATTACTAAAACAGCTAAGGCTGGATATAGTTCCTATGGGTATCAAATAGGTGCTGCAACAGGATATGTGAAGGAAATATATGATCCAGGATATGTGGCTAAGAGAATGGAGTTAGGAGCATTAGTTGCTGCAGCTCCCAAGGAAGCAGTTTATAGAGGAGATTCAGAACCAGGAGACTTAATAGTATTAGTAGGTGGAAAAACTGGTAGAGATGGGCTAGGTGGAGCAGTTGGTTCATCCAAGGAACATACAGAAGAATCCCTGCATACTAGTGGGGCAGAGGTTCAAAAAGGAAATCCACCAGTAGAAAGAAAGATAGTTCGTCTATTTAGAAACACAGAAGTATCCAAGATGATTAAAAAATGTAATGATTTTGGTGCTGGTGGGGTTTCTGTAGCTATAGGGGAATTAGCTGATGGTCTTTTTATTGAATTGGATAAGGTTCCTCTAAAATATATGGGATTAGATGGTACAGAAATTGCCTTATCAGAATCTCAAGAGAGAATGGCAGTGGTCATAGCTCCTGAAAATCTAGAAAGATTCATGTCCTTTGTTGAAGGAGAAGATGTAGAGGGTACAGTAGTAGCCAAAGTTACAGAAGAGAAGATACTTAGAATGGTATGGAGAGGAAAAACTATTGTCAATATCAAGAGAGATTTCCTAGATACCAACGGAATAAGAAAAAAGAATGAAGTTTATTTAGCACAACCTATGGAAGAATTATATTTTAATAGGCTTCCAGCTCATGTTGAAGAAAAAAATATTAAACAAGCATTTATCAGCAATATAAGAGATTTAAATATTTGTAGTCAAAAAGGTCTAATTGAAGGATTTGACCATACTGTAGGAGCTAGTACAGTATTGATGCCTCTAGGAGGAAAATATAAACTTACTCCTGTAGAAGGAATGGTAGCTAAAATACCTGTACTAGAAGGGGAGACAAGTACTTGTTCATTAATGAGTTATGGCTATGAGCCAAGACTTTCAAAATGGAGTCCATTCCATGGAGGATATTATGCAGTTATAGAGTCTGTTTCAAAGATCGTAGCCATGGGTGGAGATTATAGAAAAGTAAGATTAACTTTTCAAGAATACTTTGAGAGAATTGGCGATAATCCAACTAAATGGGGTAAACCATTTTCAGCATTACTTGGTGCATTTTTAGTGCAAAAAGAATTAGATACTCCAAGTATAGGTGGAAAAGATAGTATGAGTGGTACCTTTGAAGATATTCATGTTCCACCAACTTTAGTTAGTTTTGCAGTAGCTACAGATAAAGTTGACAATATTATTTCTCCAGAATTTAAAAAAACAGGGTCAACTATTGCTTTATTAAAACTAGACATAGATGAAAAGGGTATGGTTGATTTCAAACAATTAAAATCAAATTACTCTCTAATTAAGGAATTGATTAATAAAGGAGATATAATTTCAGCTTCAACTGTTAAATTTGGTGGAATTGCTAGGTCAATTGCTGAAATGACCATGGGTAATAAAATAGGCTTTAGATTTAATGAAATAAGTAAAGAAGATTTATTTAAACCATTATATGGATCAATAATAGTGGAATTAAAATCTAATGAAATCTTATCAGATATCAAAAAGCAAATTGAACCATCCCTAGTGAGTTTAGGAGTTACCATGGAGGAAAAACATATAGAATTAAATGGAGAGATTATTGAGTTGGATTCCTTGGTTAAAGACTTTGAAGAGCCATTGGATGAAGTGTTTCCAGTATATAGGGAGGAAGTTAGTAAGGAGAATATTAATTATACAGGAGGCAGTATAATCACTAAGAAAACATCTATAGCTAAGCCTAGGGTTCTAATACCAATATTTACTGGAACTCATGGTGAGTACGATATGGCTAAATCCTTTGAAAATTTTGGAGGAAAAGTGGAGTCCTTCATATTTAAGACATTATCCCTAAAAGATATGGAAGAATCCTATAAAGAATTTGCAAAAATAATTAAAGATTACCAAATAATAGGTTTTCCAAATGGCTCATTATTAGGAGATGAACCAGAAACTGGTGGAAAATTAATGAAACTTATATTGGAAAATTCATATATAAAAGAAGAAATCAACAATCATCTAGTAAAGAGAGACGGACTTATACTTGGTATAGGTGGTGGTTTCTTGGGATTGATCAAATTAGGATTAATTGAAAAGGGAATTATTGCAGATAGAGATAAAGATGGAATGAACATCACCTATAATAAGGGAGGTCAATTCATTTCAACTATGGCTAATGTAAGAGTGAGCTCCAATTTATCTCCTTGGTTTAAAGAAATGAAAGTAGGAGATATATTTACCGCTCCTATAGCTACAAAGGAAGGCAGAATAATTGGGGATTTAGAAAAATTAAAGCCTCAAATATCAACTCAATTTGCAGATGAAAATCTTACCGGATCCTTATTTAATACTGAATCCATGACTAGCCCTGATGGTAGAGTACTTGGAACTATTTGCTCCATTGATAGAGTTGGCAATGGACTATATAAAAATTCAGAGAACTTAGGTAGACATAAGATATTTGAATCAGGGATAAATTACTTTAGATAGGAGTGAAATAGGGTGAAAGTAAGTATATTGATGGGAAGCATATCAGATAGAGGGATTGCAGATAAGACTACTGAAATTTTGAATAGATTTGGAATAGAGTATGAAACAAGAGTAATATCAGCCCATAGAACACCATATAAGGCTATTGAGTTTGCAGAAAGGGCAGAGGAAAATGGTACGGAGGTAATTATAGCTATTGCGGGGAAAGCAGCACATTTAGCTGGGGTATTAGCAGGCGTGACTCCCTTACCTGTCATAGGTATCCCGGCTAAATCCTCCACCATGGATGGATTGGATTCACTTCTTTCTGTAGTACAAATGCCAAAGGGGGTTCCTGTGGCTACTGTAGCCATAGATGGAGGAGAAAATGGAGGACTTTTAGCAGTGCAGATGCTATCCATTAAATATCCTGAGTTAAGAGAAAAGTTTAAGAAATACAAGAAAGAAATGGCAGAAGAAGTCTATAAAATGGATGAAGAGTTGAATTCATAATAAAGAGGAAGGTGTAAACTTGAGTGGAGTTGTAGGTATTTACAGCAAAAAGAGAAATGATGTATCAAAGATTATATATTATGGATTATATGCACTCCAACATAGGGGTCAAGTAAGTACTGGAATTGCAGTTAATAATAATGG
>CAZIII010000091.1:0-8064 GCA_964539425.1 uncultured Tissierellaceae bacterium
ATTTGAGATTAGGTGAATCTTTAGTTCTTGGGACAGAATCATCCTATGGAGAACAACTTCCAGGAACATCAAATGATGCATTTATACTTCAAGTGGAAATTATTGAAGTAAAAGAAAAGCCATCTGTTCCAACTGGTAAAATAGGTAGAGATGCATTTGGGAATGTACCAACATTTATAGACAGAGGTGTTCGTAAGAGAATCCTGTGTGCTGTAGGAAAGCAAGATGTAGACTTTGGAACTCTACATCCAGTCGATGAAGGGATAATAATCCTAGGAGGCAGTTCAGACCACCTTATACTAGATTCCTCAGATAGTAAAGTGGATTACAAAGTAGGAGATATAATAGAATTTAGAATGTCCTATGTTAGTATATTAAGAGGAATGACATCTGAATATATTGCAAAAGAGATAATATAAATGCAAAAAGTTTTATTACTTTTGCATTTTATTATATCTTTGATAGAAAGTTCTACTTTAATATTTCCATATGAAGACTTGACATTAATTAATTTCTAGAAAAGTTGCTTTAGTGATTTGTGATTTAATGGATGCTTTTCATTTAAACTGATTAATTTAATTTCATAATATGGTACAAAAAAATACTAAATAGCTAGGTGATCATATGGATTTTTTTACTTTGAATATGGAAGATAAGCTTAGAAAAAATGCTCCTTTGGCTGATAGGATGAGACCTACAACAATAGATGAGTTTGTAGGACAAGAACATTTATTAGGACAAGGTAAATTTTTGTACAGGTCAATAAAAGCAGATAGGATTACTTCCATGATATTCTTTGGCCCTCCAGGAACTGGGAAGACTACTTTAGCAATGATAATAGCAAATAGTACAAATATGTTATTTGAAAAATTATCTGCTGTAACTTCGGGAGTAAAAGATATAAGAGAAGTAATGGAAAGAGCTGAAGAAAGCTTAAAATTATATAATAAAAGAACAATATTATTTGTTGATGAGATTCATAGATTTAATAAATCACAACAAGATGCATTACTACCTTTCGTTGAAAGGGGAATAATTATCTTAATAGGGGCTACTACTGAAAATCCATACTTTGAGGTAAATAAAGCTTTATTATCTCGAGTGATGATTTTAAAATTAGAATCCTTGAATAAAGACAATCTTAAAAAACTTATAAATAATGCCCTATCTAATATAGAAAAGGGATTAGGAGAATACAAGGTAGCTATAACAGATGAAGCTATAGATTATTTATTAACCATAGCTGAGGGAGATGGAAGAACCATACTTAATTCTTTAGAGATTGGAGTACTTTCTACCCCAGAAGATGAAGATGGAATAATCCAAGTAGATTTGGAGTCAATAAGATCATCTATTCAGATAAAAACTGCAAGATATGATAAGGATGGTGAGGAGCATTATGATACGATATCCGCCTTTATTAAAAGTATGAGAGGTGGAGATCCAGATGCTGCCTTATATTGGCTTGCAAAGATGATTAATGCGGGAGAAGACCCTAAATTTATTGGTAGAAGAATTATCATATGTGCATCAGAAGATGTAGGGAATGCGGACCCAAATGCATTAAATGTTGCAGTATCGGCCTTTAATGCGGTAAATGTAATTGGTATGCCTGAAGGAAGAATACCATTAGCTCAAGCAGCAGTATATATAGCTACAGCTCCAAAGAGTAATGCTTCATATCTTGGTATTGATAGGGCTCTAGAAGATATAAAATCCAAGGAAATAGGAAAAGTACCAAGTCACTTAAGAGATGGTTCATATCCTGGAGCCTACAAGTTAGGAAATGGAATTGGATATAAATACCCCCATGATTATGAGGGTGCCTATATACCACAGCAATACCTACCTGATGAATTCGTAGATAAAAGATATTACGAACCTACTGAGAATGGCTATGAGAAGGAAATAAAAAAAAGATTATCAAATAACAAAGGTATATAGTAGAATCAAGCTTTATTAAAATAATATATATAAATCAATTTTATTTTAATTGAAAACATAGTATATAAAAGTACTGGTTAATATCTATTAGATGATTTAGGAGGTAAACAATGAATAAAAAAACATCAGAAAGAATTGAACAAATTGCAGTAGAAATAACAAATCAACTTAGTATAGTTGATACATCTGGTGAATTAGATTCCGTTAAAAAAATCTATGAGATTTTTTCAGGAATGGATTATTATAAAGAGAATCCAGAACATTTAAGGTTTGTAGATGTAGTAAATGATAAACTAGGCAGAAAGTCTGTTTTAGCAATATTAAAAGGAAAAAAAGGGAATAGTAAAAAAACTGTGTTGATGATTGGGCATACAGATACAGTTGGTATTTCTGACTATGGTACTTTAAAGGAGTATGCAAACAAACCCTATGAGTTAACGGAAAAGTTCAAGGAAATAGCATTCACATTACCAGAAGAAGTAAGGCGTGACTTGGAATCAGGGGAGTATTTATTTGGTCGTGGGCTCTTTGATATGAAAACCGGAGATGCAATTATAATGGCATTGATGGAGGAGATATCCAATGATATTGAAAATTTTGAAGGAAATTTGATTTTTGCGGCTGTTTGCGATGAAGAGGGGAACTCAGGTGGTATGTTATCTGTAATACCAGAATTAGTTAAGATACAGGAGCAAGAAGGATTGGAGTATTTGGCTCTTCTAGATACAGATTATATGACATCGGAGCATGAAGGTGACGAAAATAAGTATGTTTATATAGGAACTGTAGGTAAATTAATGCCTTCCTTCTATGTAGTAGGAAAAGAAACACATGTTGGTGAATCCTTTAAGGGGATAGATCCAAATCAAATAGCTTCATCAATAACAAATAGAATAAACTTAAATGCTGATTTTTGTGATGTGGCTGAAGGAGAAGTTTCGCTTCCGCCTATTACATTAAAACAGAGGGATTTAAAACCAGAGTATTCAGTACAAATAGCAAAGACATCTACTTTGTTTTTTAACTATGCAACCCATTCTAGTACTCCTGATGAGGTATTAGTAAAAATGATAGATGCGGCTAAAGAAGCTTTTCAGTTAACAATTGATAATTTAAATTTTCAATATGAAAGATTCTGTAATCTAGCAGGGAGAGAATATAAAAAGCTTCCTTGGGAGGCTAGAGTTATTTCCTACGAAGAATTATACAATAATGTAAAATCTGAGATGGGAAATGAAATTGATGATAGAATTTCTAAACTTACAACAGAAATGCTTAAGGATGAATCAATTGATCAAAGGGATTTCTCTTTAAGGCTAGTGGAAGCAGTCCATGGATTATGGTCTGATAGAGAACCTGTTGTTATAGTATATTATACACCTCCATATTACCCACATATATATGTAGAAGGAAGTGTTCCAAAAGAGAAGGCGTTACTTGATGCTGTAGCAAATGCTGTAAATACAACGGAATCAGATTATAAACTAGTTTATAAGAAATTCTTCCCATATATTTCAGACTTAAGCTATGGGGCAGCACCAAAGGATCCGAAAATAATTGCAGCATTAAAAGATAATATGCCTGGCTTTGGTACTAAATACAATTTACCACTGGAAGATATGCAAAAACTAGATTTGCCAGTATTAGATATTGGAGCCTTTGGAAAGGATGCACATAAATTCACAGAAAGAATAGAAAAAAAGTATTCCTTTGAAGTAGCTCCTGTTTTAGTATATAAAACAATTATGAATCTATTAAAAAGTTAAATTATCTATAATATGAAGAATATCTATATTAGATTTTTTGTATTATAATCTATATTAGATGGGTATAATAATAGAGTCTAATAAATTTACTAAATTCATTGACATTATCTAAATAAATAACTATAATAGTATAAAAGTAGAAAAGAACTAAGAAGGGAAGAGTAAATATAAGAAGTAGTCAAAGGGAGCCTAAGATAGTGAGACTTAGGTACGAAGCTTATATTGAAGAACATCCCAGAGTTTCTAACCGAAATCCATAGGAAAGTAGGCTTAGACGGATTCACACCGTTATAGGTGAGACACATAAAGATGTGTGTTAAAGTGGCTATTAGCAATTAGGGTGGTACCGCGGAAGATAAACTTTCGTCCTTTTGGATGGGAGTTTTTTTTATGCCTTAACACAGGAACACCAAATCTATAGGAGTATTGGGAGTAAATAGATTTGAATTGTGAGACTGCGAGAAATGTTAAAATGAAAGGAGAATGGAAATGAGAACGACGATTAAAAATATTTACAAGGATACGGATAAATATTTAAATCAAGAAATTCAGCTAGAAGGATGGATAAGAACTTCAAGATCATCAAAGACTTTTGGGTTTATTGAATTAAATGATGGAACTTTCTTTAAAAACCTTCAAATAGTATTTGAGGACTCTTTAAGTAATTTTAAAGATGTTGAAAAATTAGCTTTAAGTTCATCTATTAAAGTAATCGGAAACCTAGTACCTACACCAGAGGCAAAACAACCTTTTGAATTAAAAGCTAGAGAAATTGAAATTGAAGGTTATTCACATTCAGATTATCCTCTACAAAAAAAGAGGCATACATTTGAATATATGAGAACAATAGCCCACTTGAGACCAAGAGCAAACACTTTTAATGCAGTATTTAGAGTAAGATCAATACTTGCATTTGCTATACACAAATTTTTCCAAGAAAGAGGATTTGTATATGTACATACTCCAATAATTACAGCTTCTGACGCAGAGGGTGCAGGAGAAATGTTTAGAGTAAGTACATTGGATTTTAAAAATGTGCCAATGACTGAAGATAAAGAAATCGATTTCTCCAAGGACTTTTTTAACAAAGAGACTAGTTTAACTGTATCAGGACAGTTAAATGGAGAGGCATTTGCGTTAGCATATAAGGATATATATACATTTGGACCTACATTTAGAGCAGAGAACTCCAACACTGGAAGACATGCAGCAGAATTTTGGATGATAGAACCAGAAATTGCATTTGCAGAATTAAAGGATGATATGCAATTAGCTGAAGATATGATGAAATATATAATAAAATATGTTATGGAAAATGCTAAAGAAGAAATGCAATTCTTTAACGATTTTGTTGATAAAGGATTAATAGAAAGACTAGAAAATGTAATTAATTCAGATTTTGGTAGAGTAACATATACTGAAGCAATCGATATTTTATTAAAATCAGGAAAAGAGTTCCAATATCCTATAGAATGGGGTATTGACTTACAAACAGAACATGAGAGATATCTTTCAGAAGAAGTATTTAAAAGACCTGTATTTGTAAGTGATTATCCTAAAGAAATAAAAGCATTCTATATGAGATTAAATGAAGATAACAAAACTGTTGCTGCAATGGATCTTTTAGTTCCAGGAGTAGGAGAAATCATAGGAGGATCTCAAAGAGAAGAAAGATTAGAAGTATTAGAGAAAAAAATAATAGACAATGGAATGGACCCAGCTGATTACTGGTGGTATTTAGAATTAAGAAAATATGGTGGAACAAAACATGCTGGTTTTGGATTAGGATTTGAAAGAGCAGTTATGTATATAACTGGTATGACAAACATAAGAGACGTTATACCATTCCCAAGAACAGTAAACTCAGCAGAATTTTAATATTAAAAGAACCTATACTGAAAAAAAGTATAGGTTCTTTAATATTAAAATAATAAGGTATCTTGATTAAATAAAAATTATTTTATAAAGGTACTTGATTTTATGCTATTTCTTTGATAGAATAAAATTTAAATTAATAAGTGCTTTGAAAGGAAGTAGTAAGTGTCATACTAATCTTAGAGAGCTATCAGTTGGTGAAAGATAGTATTAGTTAAAACTGAACTTGTCCTTGAGTTACTAAGAGATAATCTTAGTCGTTTATGACGTTATAATAACGAGTGGATAGAAATATCAACTAGAGTGGTACCGCGGAATTTTACCTTTCGTCTCTATATTTATGAGACGAAAGGTTTTTTTATGGCCTAATACAGCAAGCATCAAATCAAAAGTAACATAAGCAATAGGGAGAGGTCTCTTTGCTTTTAAGTTTGAATCAAATAAAGAGGAGGAATAAATATGAGAGAGTATAGACCTAATGAAATTGAAAAGAAGTGGCATAGTATTTGGGATGAAAAACAACCATTCAAGGCATCAAATAAAAGTGAAAAACCAAAATTTTATGCATTGGTAGAATTTCCTTATCCATCAGGAGAAGGGTTACATGTAGGCCATCCTAGACCTTATACAGCCCTTGATATCGTTTCAAGAAAGAGAAGACTAGAAGGATACAATGTGTTATATCCAATGGGATGGGATGCTTTTGGTTTACCAACTGAAAACTATGCAATCAAACATAAAATACATCCCGCAACAGTTACAGAAAAAAATGTTGCAAGATTTAAGGCTCAATTAAAATCTATAGGTTTTTCTTTTGATTGGTCAAGAGAAATAAATACAACAAATCAACATTACTATAAATGGACACAATGGATATTCTTGAAATTATTTGAAAAGGGATTAGCATATAAACAAGAGATGCCTATAAACTGGTGTCCATCTTGCAAAGTTGGTCTAGCAAATGAAGAAGTTATTCAAGGTACTTGTGAGAGGTGTAGTGGAGAAGTAGTAAGAAAAGTAAAGAATCAATGGATGCTAAAAATCACTGAATATGCAGATAGATTAATAAGTGATTTAGATAAGGTAGATTATATTGATAGGGTAAAGGCTCAGCAAACCAATTGGATAGGTAAGTCTGAAGGAGCAGAAGTAGATTTTCAAATAGCAGGAAAAGAGGAGAAATTAAGAGTATTTACTACTAGACCAGATACATTATTTGGTTCAACTTATATGGTAATAGCTGCAGAACATCCTTTAATAGAAAAATATAAAGAAGAAATAAGAAATATAAATGAAATTCATGAATATCAAAATGAAGTAAGTAAAAAATCAGATTTTGAAAGAACTGAATTATCAAAGGATAAAACAGGTGTAGAAATAAAAGGACTAAGGGCGATAAACCCTGCTACAGGGAATGAAATTCCTATTTGGATTTCTGATTATGTGCTTATGAGCTATGGAACAGGTGCCATTATGGCAGTGCCAGGACACGATTCTCGTGACTGGGAATTTGCAAAGAAATTTAACCTTCCAATAGTAGAAGTAATTAAAGGCGGAGATGTAGAAAAAGAAGCTTTTACAGACACTAACGAAGGGAAAGTTGTAAATTCTGATTTCATCAATGATATGGATGTAAAGGAAGCAAAAGAGCATATGATTAAATGGCTAGAAGAGAAGGATCTAGGTACTAAAAAAGTCAACTTCAAACTTAGGGACTGGGTATTCTCTAGACAAAGATATTGGGGAGAACCAATACCTCTAGTTTATTGTAGTGAATGTGGATGGGTACCAGTAGAAGAAAAAGAGCTACCTATTATGCTACCAGATGTAGAAAACTATGAGCCTACAGACAATGGGGAATCACCATTGGCAAATATTAAAGACTGGGTAGAGACCAGCTGTCCAAAATGTGGTGGCAAAGCTCGTAGGGAAACTGATACAATGCCACAATGGGCTGGATCTTCATGGTATTTCCTAAGATATATAGATCCATGCAATGAAGAAGAATTTGCTTCTCAAGAAGCATTAGAATATTGGTTACCAGTAGATTGGTATAATGGCGGCATGGAGCATACTACTCTTCATCTACTTTATTCAAGATTCTGGCATAAATTCCTATTTGACATAGGAGTAGTGCCTGTAGCTGAACCCTATGCTAAAAGAACATCTCACGGCATGATACTTGGAGACAATAACGAAAAGATGTCTAAATCCCGTGGAAATGTTATAAATCCTGATGAAATAGTAAGAGATTATGGAGCAGATACTTTAAGAACCTATGAAATGTTTATAGGTGATTTTGAAAAATCTGTACCTTGGTCAGAAAATGGAGTTAAAGGATGTAGAAGATTCCTTGAAAGAGCATGGAAACTTCAAGATATTCTTGTAGATGGTGAAGGATATACTAAGGAATTGGAATCAAGTATCCACAAGACTATAAAAAAGGTATCTGAAGACTTTGAAACATTGAAATATAACA
>CAZIII010000092.1:0-7971 GCA_964539425.1 uncultured Tissierellaceae bacterium
CTCTACTGGACTTCTACTGACAGAATTCCAGTTTCAGTAGCTTCATAAGTTCCGTCTTTAGCTCAAAGCTTTGCTAAATGCGGTTCCCTACTAGATTGACACCTTAATCCAAGTCGTAGGTTTCTCGGTTAAGATGCGCGGCTACTAAGCTGCGAATGCGTAATTATCGTTTGCGTTTATTGTTTGTGCCACTTTTAACGTTGTTTGGCGACAACGACTCGCTACTCTTGATTCCACATCCCCGTCGAAACCTAATTCGCCCCCATAAATTATTATTGTACAGCATATAATTATAACAAATTATTCTGATTATGTCAACCTACTTGTATTTCTCTGATGAATGTTGTTCTATCCTTCTTGCTGCATCCTTTTTCGCTATATCATCCCTCTTGTCGTATAGCTTTTTACCTTTTGCTGTGGCTAGCTCTACTTTTACTAATCCATCTTTAATATATACGGATAGGGGAACTAAGGTATAGCCTTTTTGTGTTATTGCAATAAAAAGCTTTCTTATTTCCCTTTTGTGTAATAGTAGCTTTCTTTTTCTAATGGGGTCTACATTATAAATATTCCCTTGTTCATAGGGACTTATGTGTAGATTATATAAATATACTTCCCCATTTTCAACAGAAGCATAACTATCCTTTATATTAAGTTTACCTTGTCTAATTGATTTGACTTCTGTACCAGTTAGCACTAATCCTGCTTCATTGGTTTCTTCAATGAAGAATTCATATCTTGCTTTTCTATTACTTGCCATTACTTTAGTACCTATCTTTTTCATATCATCACCACATTATAATTTTCTATAGTTTAGTTTATCAAATATACATGGTGATGTCAATCCGCTAAATCAACTCAAAATCAATATTCCTTTTGACTACATCAGCATCTAATACTCTAACTCTTACAGAATCCCCTAGTCTATATTGCTTATTTGTTCTTTCACCAATTATATAATACTTTTCTTCATCAAAATGATAATAGTCATCTAACATATTGTTAAAATGAACTAAACCTTCTATTGTATTTTCAAGCTGAACAAATAATCCAAATTTAGTCAATGAAGATATTATGCCTTCAAATTCTTCACCTATATATTTAGTCATGTATTGGGCTTTTTTCATATCTTCAACTTCTCTTTCAGCCTCTTCTGCACGCCTTTCAGTCATAGAAGTATGTTCTGCTATTTCAGGTAAATTCACTTCTAGCTTTTCTTGTAACTTGTGACTAAGCTTTCCATTTAAATATGCTTTTATTATTCTGTGTATTACCATATCTGGATATCTTCTAATAGGTGCAGTAAAATGTGAATAATACTCTGCTGCAAGGCCAAAATGAATACCTGACTCGTTGCTATATATTGCCTTCTTCAATGATCTTAACATTAATGTACTGATTAATGTCTCTTCCTTTTTCCCTTTTATTTCCTTTGTCAATAGTTGCAGTTCTTTGGGATGAACTTCATTTTGTCCTTTTAATGAATATCCAAAATTGTGAATTAGTTTACTAAAAGCTTCTATTTTCTCAGATGAAGGTTCATCATGAGTTCTATATAAGAATGGTATTTCTGCCCAGAAAAATCTTTCGGCTACTGTTTCATTACAAACTAGCATAAATTCTTCTATCAATCTATTTGCTATTCTTCTTTCTTCCTTCCTTATCTCTACAGGAATCCCCTTCTCATCAAGGATAATCTTCGTTTCTGGAAATTCGAAATCTATACTTCCTCTTCTCTCTCTTTTTTCATGTAGTATATGACATAATTCTTCCATTAGTTTCAATTCTTTAGCTACCTTTGATAATTTTTGCTTTGCTTCTTCGTCATCATTTTCTAGAAAGTCTGATACATGATCATATACTAGCCTTTGCTTACTATTGATTACTCCTTCAACTATTTCATGATCAACTACTTTTCCCTTTTTATCAATTTCCATCATTACAGATAAAGTAAATCTATCTACATCTGGGTTTAATGAGCATATACCGTTGGACAGCTCTTTTGGTAACATTGGTATTACCCTATCAATTAAATATACTGAGTTTCCCCTTTGTAGAGCCTCATTATCT
Organism: uncultured Tissierellaceae bacterium; assembly: GCA_964539425.1. Taxonomy (GTDB): domain Bacteria; phylum Bacillota; class Clostridia; order Tissierellales; family Tissierellaceae; genus JAVKTS01. The sequence goes on from CAZIII010000092.1 coordinate 2,071, forward strand.
AATACTGATTTTTCCTTAACATAATGAGCCACATCTGCAATATGAACTCCTAGATAGTAATTTCCATTTTCCTTCAATTCAATTGATACAGCATCATCTATATCTTTTGCATCAAATCCATCAATTGTAAAAGTATTTAAATATCTTAAATCCACTCTTTTATTTGCTTCTACTGGATCTACTTCTTGCTCTATATTGTTAGCATACTCTTGTACTTTAGTTGGAAATTCCTCTGGTAAATTAAACTGTCTAATAATAGATAAAATATCTGTGCCTTTGTCACTTAAATATCCAAGGACTTCTACTACTTTACCCTCTGGATTTCTTCTTGCTTCTGGCCACGTTGTTATCTCCACTACTACCTTTTGGTTTGTTTTCGCATTATTTGCACGAGATTTAGGGATAAAAATGTCATATCCAATCTTGTGATTATCTGGCACTACAAATCCAAAGCTTTTATTATCTTCAAAAGTACCAACAATTGTTTTGTTGGATCTTTCTAAAATCCTAATAATTTCCCCTTCTTCTCTCTTACCTTCTTCTTGTCTTCTTGTAATGGTTGCGATAACCTTATCACCATGCATTGCACCATTCATATTTTCTGCTGGAATAAAGATATCCCCCCTTGTCTTGTCTTTAGTCACAACAAAACCAAAACCTCTTTCATTTCCATCTAAAGTTCCAGTAATTAAATAATCATTATCTATCAAACCATATCTTTCATTTTTAGCCTTAATTATTACTCCTTCTTTTTCCAAACCTTTCAATACATTATAGAAACTCTCCATATCTTTTCTTTCCAAATTAAAATGTACTGCAAGTTCTTCTTTTAACATTGGTTTATACTTTTTTTCTTCCATTAATTCAATAATCGTTTCTCGTATACTCATCTATATTCCTCCTATTATGGAACTACCATTACTAATGCGAGCAAGCATTGCCCTATTTTATTTTAGATCCAAATTGTACTTTGTTTAGTAAATTTGCCTCATATGAATACATGTTTTCTCTCTTTTGTTCATGGACTTTTAGTGCGATAGAAATCAATTCATCTATTAACTTTTTAAAAGAATATCCTTTTCCTTCCCATAAATAAAATGATATAGAACCAGGCAAAGTATTTATTTCATTAATATACACCTTATTATTTGCATCTAATAAAAAATCTATTCTAGAAACGCCTCTACCATCTATAGTTGTAAATGCTTTTTTTGCAAGCTCTTCTATTTCTACTCTAATATCTTCTTCAATATCTGCAGGTATTATTCTTCTTTCCCCTGATGATTTTCCACCTTTTTCGTTGGATTGTACATACTTATCCTCAAAGCTCAAGATTTCTTCCCATCCAATAGGTTCTTCGCATAAAGATGTAATGACCTTGTCATCATAACCTATCACTGCACAATTTATTTCTCTTGGATTTTCGACTGCTTTTTCAATAATAATTTTCCTATCGTATCTAATTGCAATCTCTATGGCATAGATTAAGCCTTCTCTGTCATTAGCCTTTGAAATCCCTATGCTTGATCCTAGATTAGCAGGTTTAACAAATAGTGGATAAGGTAATTTCTCTTCAATATCTTGGATAAGAGTATCCCTATCTGTTGTCCATTTTGACCTATAGAACCAGGTGTAATCCACTATTGGAAGATTGTTTGCCTTATATACATCCTTCATCAATATTTTATCCATTCCAACACTAGAACCCAATACTCCAGATCCTACATATGGAACATCCATTAACTCAAATAAACCTTGGATTGTACCATCTTCTCCATTCATACCATGAATAGCTGGAAAAGCTATATCTATCTTATCTATTATCTTTTTCCCAAATATGCCTAGGTTTTCTGGATTGGCATACATGTTCTTATCTCCAGATTTAGGCGATAAAGTAATCTCCTTAATATCTTTAAAGTTGTTATCTTTGTAGTTTTTAAATTCAAATAGGCAGCTGCCCGTAAACCATTTTCCATCTTTATCTATATAGATAGGGACTACTTCATACTTAGTCTTATCAATGTTTTCTATTATCTGCATTCCTGTAATGACAGATACTTCATGCTCTACACTACGTCCTCCAAAAATTACACCTATTTTTTTCATATTCATCCCTCTTTCCTTTAAAGATATGATTATTCATTGTAATTATCTGGTAAATCATTTTCAAATAATACTATATCCTTTGGTCTTGCTAATTTTTGAATAATTGCTGTTCCTTCGTCAAGAGTGTTTACTACAAAAATATTGTCTTTATTATAATTAGCATCCATTAGTCCCTCATATATTGGTTTAGTCCTCTTTTCTCCAATTAATATTACATAGTCACATACTTTTCCAATGTTGATACCAAATTCTCTGTTTGCCTCTTCTTCCATGGCCCCTAATTCAACCATCCCCGGGGTTACAATTATCTTTCTACCTTCCTTAAACTGTGATAATACCTCTAATGCTGCCTTAGATCCTATGGGATTGGAATTAAAAGCATCGTCTATGATTATTATACCTGTTCCTGGGTTTATTATATTTAACCTATGTGGTATTGGTTCTATTTTTTCTATACCAGCTCTTATTTCATCATAAGACAACCCTAAAGACTTAGCCACAGCTATTCCTGCCAAGATATTATAGATATTATGCTTGCCAAGTAACTTTGTTGCACAGTCTATACTATTTCCTTCCTTATCCTTCACTGTAAAGGTTAAACCTAGTTCAGATACTTGAATATTATCTGCATATATATCTAAGTCTTCTATATCCTCTAATCCATACAATATTTTCTCTTTGAATGACTTATCTGCTAATTTTTTTATATACTCATTATCATAATTAAATATCGCTATACCATCTGTAGGTAATTCTTCAATCAATTCATATTTAGTCTTCATTATATTATCTATATTTTTGAATGTCTCTATATGTGTAGGGCCTATGGATGTTAAGACACCTATTCTAGGATTCACCAATTTGGATACTTCTTTAATATCTCCTATATTTCTTGCTCCCAATTCTGCAATAAATACTTGGTGATCCTGAGTCAATTCATTGTTTATGACTTTAGATAGACCCATTGGAGTATTATATGATTCTGGTGTATTCAATACCTTATATTTTTCTTCCAATATAGTAGCTAAAATAAATTTTGTACTGGTTTTCCCAAAACTTCCAGTGACACCAACTACTTCTAAATCTGTTCTGTTTTTTATTTTTTCTTGAGCTTGAATGTAAAATCTCTCTTTAATCTTTTCCTCCAATGGCTTCATTACTTCATTGGCAAATATTATTATAATATATTGGAAATAGTATAATCCACCAAATAGTATTGCCAATATACCTATTGTCATTGGAAAAAAATATACAGGTGTACTAACTAAGAAATTACTTGATTTAAATATTAGTAAGATAATAACTATAAAATTAATTAATCCAGTTGCGGTTAGCAATCTTTTGGCTCTATTAGTAAATACTAAAGGCTTCTTATAATCTTTACTCCATTGTTTGAAAGTGTTTACTTTATCCTTATTCTTTTCTACCCATTTTCTATATTGTCCTGTACTATATCCTTCTAATTGAAGTATATGTAAAAAATCTTTCGATCTGTTAATCATTAGTATTATAGCTATGATACCCATTATTATAATAGTAATTAACAACTTAATCTCCCCCTACATCTACTTTTCATCATATTTTAAAAAATTCCTTATTATAATTGCAAATTTATTGTAATCATCTAGATAAGAATAATGACCTGTTCCTTCTAATACCACTAATCCTGAGTCTGGTATTTCCTTTTCCATAATCTTGCCTAAATACAAAGGTGTAGCTGTGTCCTTATCTCCCCATATTAACAAAGTCGGAGCTTTTATTTTTCCTAATAAGGATACTAAGTTTTCATTTACTACAATAACTAATATTTTTCTCATGACACCTGCTGAATCTTTATAATCAGTTGATCCAAATTTCTTATAGAACTTTTTCATTTTTTCTTCATTCTTTAGCCAGAAAAAAAACTTCTTATAAATAAATCTTAATGTCTTAAAGCTATAGACTTTTGTATAATATTTGATTCCCCTTTTAGGAATGAGTCCTGCACTATTTACTAAAACAACTTTTTCCACAATATCAGGATATTTGCTCCCTAATATGATTGATAACTTACCACCAAAAGAATGACCAATTAAAATGACTTTGTTTATTTTTATCTCATCCATATATCTTTTTACTATTTCTGCATATTTAAAGGAGTCTATAGGCTCATCAGGGTCATCACTCTTACCGAATCCTGGTAAATCTAAAGCATGTACTCTAAACTTATCTTTCAACACATTAACTATGGGCATTACAGTTTCTATATTTGCCCCCCAACCATGTAATACAATTACATCCTCTCCTACTCCTTCTATTATGTAATTTAACCTAATTTTATCAATTATAATCTCCATAATTACCAACCTTCTTATAGTCTTAATGTCCTATATTCTTATAATTATAGCATACTATAGCATATTATTACAGAATTAAAAAAATCCCTCTTTCGAGGGATTTTATTCTAGAATAATAGTCCGTTACCAAATATTCCAGCAAATACTAATGACACTATTGTCATAAGTTTTATTAAGATATTTAATGATGGTCCAGAAGTATCTTTGAATGGATCTCCTACAGTATCTCCAGTAACTGCTGCTTTATGAGCTTCGCTACCTTTTCCACCGTGAGCTCCTCCCTCAATATATTTCTTGGCATTATCCCATGCTCCACCTGCATTTGACATGAATATAGCCATTAGTACACCTGTAACCAATGCACCTGCTAAAAGTCCGCCTAATGCTTCTGCACCTAATAACAAACCTACAGCTACTGGTACAACTACTGCTAATAATCCTGGGATTATCATTTCTTTAAGAGATGATTTTGTACTTATATCTACACATCTAGCATAATCAGGAGTTGTTTTCCCTTCCATTATACCTGGCATTTCTCTAAATTGTCTTCTAACTTCTTCAATCATTGCAAAAGCTGCTTTACCTACTGCATCCATAGTCATAGCTGCGAATAAGAATGGTAGCATACCACCTATAAATGCACCTGCTATAACGGTTGGTTTTGTTAAGTCTATACTTGCAAGACCTACAGCTTGAGTATATGAAGCGAATAATGCTAGAGCTGTTAAGGCTGCTGATCCAATTGCAAAGCCTTTACCAACTGCCGCTGTTGTATTACCTACTGAGTCAAGCTTATCAGTTATTTCTCTAACTTCTTCTGGTAAATTACACATTTCTGCAATACCACCTGCATTGTCTGCTATTGGACCATAAGCATCTACTGCTATAGTCATACCTGCTGTTGATAGCATACCTACTGCTGCTAAAGCTATACCATATAAGCCTTCAGCTGCATTAGTTGATCCACCTGATACATAATAAGCTACTAAAATACCAATAGCTATTACAATAATAGGTCCAGCAGTTGACATCATACCAACTGAAAGTCCACTAATAATATTAGTTGAAGCTCCTGTTTCGGATTCTTTAGCTATTTTTTTTACTGGATTATAATCTGGAGAAGTAAAATATTCTGTTATTTTTGCAATAATAAGCCCTACTGCAAGTCCAGATAATATAGCTATAAATGGTTTATACGATTCTAATATATAATTGCTCAAGAAGAAACCAGCTACTACTGTAATTAATGAACTAGATAATGTACCGTTATTTAATGATTTTTGTGGGTCTTTATCCCCTCTAACAAAGTAAACACCAATTATTGATGCCACAATTCCTACTGCTGCAAGTGCAAGAGCAAAATATACTCCCTTTTCACCATAAGCTACAATTCCTAAAGTAATAGCAGATATCAATGCTCCAACATAGGATTCAAATAAGTCTGCTCCCATTCCTGCAA
>CAZIII010000093.1:0-7877 GCA_964539425.1 uncultured Tissierellaceae bacterium
TGAAAAAAATCAACTTCGGATCTAGGGGTCAGGCAATATTAAATGGAGATAAGGCTATTATTGCTGTTCTTGAAGAAGAAGGAATTTAAAAGAGAGTCCCATAATTGGGACTCTCTAAATGTTTTGGTCTTCAGTTGACACTGAGTTGTCTATTATGCTGATTATAATCAATTCTAATTAAATTAATCCTAAGAAAATAGATTGCTTAAGTACTTTCTTAGGATTGTTGTAAATTATTTAATCTCGATATATATTTCTTTTCCTAGACTTTTTGCAACTTTAACCAAAAAATCAAGTGATGGATTGTAAGAGCCGCTTTCTAATCTTGAAATGTTTGATTTTTGAGTTCCTACTCTTAGGGCTAACTCCTCTTGAGTGATTTGTTGCTCATTCCTAGTATCTATAATCTGAGAAATTACCTCGTAACGCGGTCTTAATTTATTATATTCATCTTTAAACTCTTCATCCTTCATCAACCTTTCTTTTACAAAATCAAATTTCACACCTGCTTTACTCATCATCACACCTTCTTTCATAATCTATTTTATGCTTTCTTGCTCTTTCTAATTCACGATCTGGTGTCTTATTGCTTTTCTTTATAAATCCATGCAATAATACAAATGTATTTTGCTTATAACAAAAGTAAAATATGCGCGATATATCTGAAGAAAACTTTATACGAAGTTCATACAAACCTTTATTGTTATGCCCTTTAATCGATTTCACATAAGGTTCTCTAAGATTATGCCCGTGTTTTTGTAAAAGCTCAATCTCACTAAATGCTTTAGCCCTCATTTTAGGTTCTAATGATAGAAGAAAGTCCATCACGGGAATAGATTTATCTTGTTTTTGATAATATTCTACTTCATAATCCATCCCAATTCCTCCTATTATAGTATATGCATTTGTCTCATATTTATGTTATCATATACGATAACACATTGCAATATCTTTTTAATTTCTCCCTTTCAGAAGTTGTATTGAGATTACTATACTATTTCAGTGAATTTAAATATCCTATATTAGATCCTAGTCTTAGGCTAGAATTCTGCCCACCTCTTGTAGCAGATTAAATTATCCTTTGCAATAGTTTCTGCAAAATCATAATCTATTATAGCTATGATTTCATTTAAGTCTTGACCCTTTCTACACCTACATCTTGCAAACATTTCATAACTCAACTTTCCAATCCTTTCCCGTTAGGCAAACTGGAATACTTTCATCTAATCCCTCCCTATATAGGGGAACTTTTCTTCAATAGTAGTTATAAGAGCTTCATAAAACTCATCTAAAGTAAGACCCATACACAATGCAATTCTCTTAGCAGTTTTCATAGAAGGCAGCCTTTCCCCACTTTCAATCAAACTATAAAAAGCAGGACTAATCTCAATTGCCTTGGCAATATCTTTCTGCAACAATTTTTTACTGATTCTAATTTTCTTCAAACTTTTTCTCATTTCATCCCTCCATTTTTATTCCTTACTTAACAAATAGAAATAGAATGGAAATTTTACTATGAGTAATTTGGGAAAAATAAAAAGGACCTGTAAATAAGAAGATTTTCTTCTTATTTACAGGTCCTTTTTGTGGTGGGTTTAGTTAGGTTAGGTTAGGTTTGCTTTTCTTTATTAATTATAAATATTTACTTTTACTCAATCGCTGTTATAAGCAAAGGTCCTAGTCTTTCGAATTCCTTTCTACCATGATCATTAGATATATAGCTTTACCACCTTTGAAGTAGTATTTATTTGCCACTTGTAACTAAAAGTTAATCAACTCCATAATTCTTTCTAATGATTTTAAAGTATCATTAAATCCTATATCTGCTGCATATTCAAAATCTTTTTGATAATCATTCCAATACTTCTGCATAATATCACTACCTTGAATAATTGAAATTATTTGTTTATAGTCTCTTACTGTTTCTATTGAGTTCCTATTTTTAGCAGTAGCTTGTACAGCTTTGCTCAGAGAAGTATAATCAATGTTCTTTCCTTGTAATTCATTCAAAACATAGATATCGTAAAAATCTCTTGGTCTTGTGTTTTGATCACCTCTTGTTATAACTGTTTCAATCTTTTCAGCCATAATCGTTTCAAGATTATATGCTAAAATTGATATAGTTCTATCCTCTAGGAGTAACTTAAACTCATATCTTATCTCCCTTGGTGTAATTTTATCCCCTGTTGTAATATCTAACTTTAAAGGAACTGCCATAGGAGGATAATTTGCCGTTAATGATATTCTATATCCTGGATACTCATCTCCAGCCCTAATTTCGGTAATCTTATTAAAAGAAAAATATACATCATCCTCAATTTGAATATTGCAAATATCCATAAACATCTGCATAACCATTTCCTCTGTAACTGGTAACCCTTTAATGGTTGCATCCATATCCATAGTGGCTCTTGTATCCAAACCAACCATTGCTGCAATAAGAAACCCACCTTTTAATATAAAATGTGGCTTATATTTTGAAATGGATATTCTCTCAAGTAATCTTTCTAACATAAAATTCTGCATTACAAGTTGTGCAGATATTCCTTTTTCTTTAGACATATTCTTAATTATACTTTTCAGTTGCATAGCATTTTTCATATTAATACCTCCAAATAAGAACGAATCCTCTTTTCTACCCTCAATATTTTGGAGTATTCAGAAAGGAGTAGAATATTTTTATCCTTACTTTTTGCATATTGTTTAAAGGCCTCTGAAACAATTTGAATATCCGTATTACTTATTCCCCTTAAAATGTCACATAAAGTTTTTTCTCTACCATATGTTCTTACTGGATTACCTGCAGGAGTTAAAACTGTAATTACTCCAAGTTCATAAAACTCTTCTTTTGTCCTTATAGCCTTAACATTTTCACTTTTTAATGATGTCACATTATAACCAATAGGAAATGTCATTTGATATCTATTGGGTGTCCTATCAGTTAAATCATTTAAAAATAGAGCTGTTTCACCTGAAAATATTCCACGTTTAAACTGTACCTGCAAATTGTACATCTCATCATCCCATATTTCCGGTAAGGTATAAACACCTCTTGAAGAGCGTTCAAGCTTTCCACTATCGACAAGGATTTTCAGGCTCCAGCGTGGCAGTCCTGCTTTTGTGACTTCTGCACTTGTTATAGTTCCATTATTCTCTTTTACCATTTTCATGATTATTTCAGCATTTGTCATAATATAACCCTCTTTCAGACCAAACAATTATACTCACTATATTAATATAAGTGAGCATAATTGTCAATTTAAAGTGCAGTTTTTTAATTTAACAGTTTTAAGGCTAAAATTCCGCCCACTTCTTATACCAGATTAAATTATTCTTTGCAATAGTCTCCGCAAAATCATAATCTATTATAGCTATTACTTCATTTAAATCTTGACCCTTTTTACATCTACATCTTGCAAACATTTCATAACTCAACTTTCCAATCTTTTTTTCATAGATTACAAATCCTTCATCAATACAAATCCAACACTTAGGAGGATATTTTTTCGTTTGCATATAATCGCCAATCCTTTCCCGTAAGGCAAACTGGAATACACATAGAACTAATCCTACTAAGTATAGCTGGTCCCCTTTCACCTAATTTTTTCTTCAATTCCATAGAATTATAGTTAGTAGTTATTACAATAGATTTATTGTTTTCATAGATCTTATTTATAATTTGATATAAAAGAGCCAGAGTGTTTTCAGTGCTGTTTTCCTTCCCTAAATCATCAATAACAAGCAAATCCACCTTTTCCGTAATAAGGCTCACCACATCATTTTCACTTAAAGAAGAATCCTTACTATAAGTACTCTTAAAAAAACTAATAATATCAACTATATTTCCAAAATAAGTGCTATATAACCTTTCATTTAATTCATTTACAATAGAAGCTGCTAAATGAGTCTTTCCAATCCCAACTCCCCCTGATAATAACAATCCTCTAGTATTAGGGAATTTATCTACAAATTCTTTTGCCTCCTTCAATGCCATTGGATTATAGCTTGTACTATAATTATCAAAAGTCTTATCCCTAAACAAACTAGGCAATCCATTATTATTTGAAAGTTCTCTTATGATTCTTCTTTTCTTCTCCAGTAAAAACTCTTTAGCTTCCCTTTCATTTTCTTCCATTGATTTTTTAAGTATTTCTTTAATAGACATAAAATCACCATCCATAATTATTTTCCACAATCTTTTCATCTAATTTTTCATTTAAATATCCTTCAAACTTATTCCCAAACAAAGTCTCTGGTCTTAGATAGGTACTCATCTTAGGATCCATAGACCAACTATTAACTTTAATATCTATTACCTTTTTAAAATCCCCTAAAGTAAATCCTTCTTTTAATCTTCCATCTATAACTCTTCTAGTAGCCTTTGAATTTTCTTTAAAAGTCTTACCTGTTTTCTCATTTAAATAATCTATGATCTGTATATATATCTCTTTATCTATATCTACTTCTAATTCTCCTTCTATATCTAGGGTATTAACGTTAGTTTTACCGTTAACTTTACATTTAACTTTTTCTTCTCCATTGGCCAATGCCTTCTGTTTTTTCCTATATTCCTGCATATATTCTTTCATATACTCATTTCTTTTTTCCATTTGATCCAAAGATTGATGTTTCCCCCAATTTGGTATAGTGATTGCATTATTTATCACTTCAATCATCCCAAATTTCTCAAAGGTGGATATGGCTAGTCTTACAGTATTTACGGGTCTTCTAAAAATAGTAGCAAGCATTTCATCAGTATAGGCAATCTTGTCATTTAGCATCAATACACCACCATTATTTATCCTTCCAGCCAAACAAAGTATCTTAAACCAAATAACAATTATTCCATCAGCCTCAGGCATACTTTCAATTAACAATACCTTTTCATCATCAAATATATCCGTAACTATCTTAATCCATTTAACTTCAACCATGACAATCCTCCTATTCTATTTTAAGTATTTGTAGAGCTTCTATTAAACTACTGGCCTCCTGCTTAGTTAAATTTTTGCTACTTTCCTTACCAAACATTGTTTTACTAAGGTTTTTTAGAGAAGGATTATCTACTCCTTTTTCCTTGGCTAAAGTATGAATAAACTTAATTTGTTTTTCTGTTACATTGTTATTATCAACAATGGGCTGACTTTCAACTTTTATCTCCTCATTATTTATCTCAATATCATCACTATGATTGCCATCTAAATCTTCCTCAGAACTAATATTTAACATAGCAGAAAGAGAATATCTCCTAGCATAGGTTATAGCTGCACCTGCTCCTTGAGCTGTTAGATTATCTATCTTAAAGCTTAGAGGTGGTGACTTTATCCATTCCCCAGAATTATGCATCAGAAAAGTTTCTACAGATACCCGATCTCCCTCAGTATAAGGAATCTGCAGAATAGATAAGCCATACTTTGTTAGAGTTTCCTTTACAGTATTTATGACTTCGCTAAGAGGAGCATATTTGCTATTAAAATTAGGATTTACACTAATACTCTTTGGATTTAATACCTCACCTTGAAACATACTCAAAGCTAGTGCAATTTCTTTTATACTTTCTGATTTTTCCATCTTAACACCTCCATAATTTTCAACCTCTAATTCTTTATCTTCATTTATATCTATAAATAAATGGCAATTCTTCTTTGCTTCATTAAATGGTAATAAAAATGTCTTTATCGTAGACTTAGGTTCCCATACATAGTCCTTATATTGTTTTTCATATAAGTCTATTAGTACTTTCTTAGAAAATATAAAAATATAATCATAGTTTCCTTGTACATAAAGCCATGTATTGTCATCACGCAATATTCCGCTTTTTATCCAGTATTCATTTCTAGCCTTACTCTTTTCATATACTTCAATGGAAACATTTCCATTAGCTACAATCCTTTTATCTAGCTTGATTTCTATACCTTGCTTGCTTTCACCACGATTTATTTGATATCTCCTACTAGAATAGTTAGTAACTACAATACCAAGCCTTTCACATAATATATCAGCTACAAAATCTTGATATTCCATAGCTTCATCATAGGATGTTTCCATAGGTGCATCTGGATAGATAATATTAGATTTCATTTCCATAAGCATCCCATCCCTTCACAGTTTTTCTAGCAAAGAGTTCAACCCTATTACCTAGGGGATAAATAGTATCTATAATCTCCCTAAATTCCTCTGGCTTTTCACTATGGACTGTTCTTTCAATACTCTGTACACTGTCAAATAACTTTTGAATATCAGGCTTTGAACTTCCCTTAGTAGCAATCAATAAAAACTCATGCCTTACAGAATTGTAGTGGCCCATATTATGCTTTACCTTGTCCCATACAAATGAAGATTTATACTTAAATCCCCAAGACTTGATAACCTTAAAGCTTTCCTCTAGAATTGGTGAAGTCACCCACAAGAACAACACTGCATTATCCTCCAATATATCTTTAACAGGCATATCACATATTTCCTCTAATTCCATAGTGGAGTAATGATCTCTTTGCTCTGTAAAATACTCAGGCATATTATTTCCATAGCTCCAAGGTGGATCAGCATAGATAATCCTATATTTATTTTTAGTATTATACAGATCAATACTGTTATTTGTCATTACCTTATTCTCTATCTTTTCCATTACCTCATCTCTTTTTATCTTTAAAGTAGCCTCTCTATGATTCTTAGCCTGGCCATTTACCAATTTATCAATTATCTTTCTTTGAATATCAGGCTCTTCCTTGGCTATTCTTTTTACTTCTTCTTTAGTCAATTCCTTATCCTTGGCTACACTCTTTGCCTCTTCTATTAAATCTTTTGCTATCTGCTTTTCTTCATAAAGTTTTCTTTGGGATATGCCTATTTCCTTTGCCATATCTTTTGTAGTCAGTGGTACTGCAGATTCTGCAGTACCATTTTTAGTATATTGATTGTGACCTCTATTAGCCCGAAGACCCAATTTTTGTAATATCTCCTCTCTTCTATTTAAGTAATCGCCTCTATCTATAAAATGAATTTCGTTTCTGATTAGATTTTCATCTATTTCAATTAGCTCTAACTTTTCATCAGATGAATCTATGACAGTGGCCTCTATTTCTTCTAAATGAAGCAGCTTATATGATTCTAACCTATGCATCCCAGCAATTAATCTATAGGTGCCACCCAAGTCTTTAACTATAATTGGATTTATAAGTCCAATAGTTTTTATACTTCCTGCCAATTCCTCTACCTTAGATTCGTCCACTTCTCTTCTCTCTTTATTTATTTGAATCTTATCTACTCTGATCTTCATCTAATCCCTCCCTATATAGGGGAACTTTTCTTCAACAGTAGTTATAAGAGCTTCATAAAATTCATCTAAAGTAATACCCATACACGATGCAATCCTCTTAGCAGTTTTCATAGAAGGCAGCCTTTCCCCACTTTCAATCAAACTATAAAAAGCAGGACTAATCTCAATTGCCTTGGCAATATCTTTCTGCAACAATTTTTTACTGATTCTAATTTTCTTCAAACTTTTTCTCATTTCATCCCTCCATTTTTATTCCTTACTTAACAAATAGAAATAGAATGGAAAAGTTACTATGGGTAATTTGAGGAAAATAAAAAAAACTGTAAAAAAGAAGATTTTCTTCTTGTTTACAGTTTTTTGTGGTTAGGTTTAGTTGTGGTGGAAAATTAAGTTATCAAGTTAACCGCCAGGCACCGGTACATTTTTTTCATAAAATTCATATCTTCAAATCTCTTAAATGGATTAGAGAATATATTATTTTCTACGACTAGTCCCTTTTCCCTTCTACCTTCATAATAGTCAATAAAATAATCTACTAGATCTTCGACTCTTACTCTTACTTTATCATCTGTATTTTCAAATATAAATGATGATAATA
>CAZIII010000094.1:0-7833 GCA_964539425.1 uncultured Tissierellaceae bacterium
AAAGACTCGTCCTTGGACGAGTCTTTCTCTAACCTTGATTAAGATATAAATATTTTTTATCTAATGGTTCTATGGATTTAATTATACATCCTCCCAGACATATTTCTTCCTGATATAGTACAGCTACTTGACCTGGTGTTACTGCTTTTGTGGGATTATCAAATTGTATATGAAGTTCCCCATTGTCTAACATATTCACAGTGACAGGAATATCCTTCTGTCTATATCTGAACTTAGCTGTACATTTTAATGGCATATTAGGAGCTTTCTCCAATATCCAAGAAGGTGATTCTCCTATTAAGGAAGTGGAGTAAAGTGATGGATTGTTTTCTCCTTGGGCAACATAAAGTATATTTTCCTTAAGATTTTTTCCTGCTACAAACCAAGGCTCTCCTGTTCCAACTCCTCCAATACCTATGCCCTTTCTTTGACCCAAGGTGTAGTGAATTAATCCACTATGCCTGCCTACCTTGTTGCCATTTACATCTATCATATCTCCTTCTTTGGCTAGAAGGTATTTGTCCAAAAATTCATCGAAATCTCTTTCTCCAATGAAGCATATTCCTGTTGAGTCTTTTTTCTCAGCAGTATATAGATTATGCTTTTCAGCTAACTCACGAACCTGCTTTTTATCTAAATGTCCAATAGGAAATAAAGTCTTTGAAAGAGCTTTTTGATTTATTCTAGAAAGGAAATAGCTTTGATCCTTATTTTGATCCTTTCCCCTAATAAGATGATAATTCCCATCCTTTTCTTCTATCTGTGCATAATGACCCATAGCAATATAATCAGCGTCTAGACTTAAAGCATAGTCTAAAAATGCATTGAATTTAATTTCTTGATTACACATTACATCTGGATTGGGAGTTCTTCCTTTTTTATATTCATCTAAAAAATAGGTAAATACCCTATCCCAATATTGCTTCTCAAAATTTATTGTATAATAGGGAATATCCAATTGTTCAGCCACTCTTCTAGCATCCTCAGAGTCTGCAGTTGCTGTACACTCACCATATTCATCTTTTTCATCCCAATTTTTCATAAATAATCCTATAACTTCATATCCTGCTTCCTTAAGCAATAAGGCAGAAACAGAAGAATCAACTCCTCCACTCATACCTAATATTACTCTCTTCTTCATAAATTCTCCCCTTTTCTAAAACATAGTAATCTTATTATACTATAGAATTTCTTATCTTTATAGTAATTATTATATTATCATGAAATTTCATTGATTAAAAGTCCTTGATAAAAAATGCACTGAGAAAATTCTCAGTGCAAGGTTTTAGTATTTAACAAATTTTGTGCCTGGTATATTACAAATGCTACATTTTTCTGGAACAAATTTTTCGATATTTCCACAAACAGGACATAGATAGTAGAAGATTTCTTCTTCATTAGCAAGATTATCTAGTGCTTCCTTATAAAGTCCTGCATGAACTTTTTCTGCTTCCATAGCATAAGTAAATGTTTGAACAGCAGCTTTGTTTCCTTCTGCTTCAGCAGCTTCGATAAATGGTGGATACATAGTCTCAAACTCGTAAGTTTCTCCATTAACTCCATCTTGAAGATTTTCTGCAGTTGTACCTATTTTACCTGCTACTTGAAAATGTCTAAGAGCATGTATAGTCTCTGCTTCTGCAGCTGCTCTAAATAGTTTAGCTGCATTAATTTTTCCATCTGCCTCTGCCTTCTTTGCATAGGATAAGTACTTTCTGTTTGCTTGGGATTCACCAGCAAATGCATCCATTAAATTATCAATTGTTTTACTCATTTTTTATCTCCTCCATTAATTAAATTTATTATAATAGGCTTAATTAGCCATATCACTTTTTTGTTTAGCGCAAGTAGGACAAATGCCCTTGAAATATACATCTTTATCATTTATTCTAAAATTATTTAAATCCTTAGAAGAAAAAGAATCTATATTTATTTCAAAATCATATATTTTTCCACAGGATTGACATTTAAAATGTCCGTGGTTATTTGTTACGATATCATATCTGGTTTCATTATCCTCTATGGTTATGACTTTGACTAATTTGGCTTCTATCAATGCATTTAATGTGTTGTAAATAGTTGTCTTAGAAAGGCTAGGTATTTCCTTATGAAGATCACTATAAATTTGATCCACAGTAGGATGGCATCTATTATTAGTCATATACTCCAATACCTTAAGTCTTTGATGTGAAAGACGAATATTTTTTTTTGTTAATTCCTGTGATAAATTTTCGAAAGTGGACTTCAATTAATTCACACCCTTCATTTATTAATACATATAATACAATGGTTGCTAACTTGTAATGATTACAATATTATAATAACAACAAATAAGATAAATGTCAAGGGTCAAATTAAATTATTTTTATCAATAAATATATTAGGATAGTTTTACTTATGGTGTATAATATGGATATATAAACAAATATAATATATGGAGTGTGATAATATGAATAACTATAGGTGTACAGTATGCGGCTATATTTATAGACCCGAAAGAGGGGATAAGATACATGATATAGAGCCTATGACTAGTTTTGAAGATTTACCAGAAGAATGGAAATGTCCTACTTGCAATCAGCCTACAATGGCTTTTGAAGAGATAAAATAGAGAGAGTATAATTGGTTAACTATATGACTTAGGAGGGATTATTATTGGATACAATATTTTTAATTATTAAATCAATGATATTAGGAATTGTAGAAGGTTTAACGGAATTTTTACCAGTTTCTTCAACTGGACATTTAGTTATTTTTCAAAACCTACTAAATTTTGAGGGGATAACCCCTAACTATGTGGAAATGTATACATATGTAATACAATTGGGAGCAATATTAGCAGTAATTATTCTATATTGGAAAAAAATTAAAGAAACTCTATTAAATTTCTTTCCACAAAAAGTAGGATATGAAAAATCAGGGTTTAGGTTCTGGTTTATGATCTTTATTGCTTGTATTCCTGGAGGCGTTTTTGGAATTTTACTAGATGATTTAGCAGATAAATACTTATTTAGTCCAATTCCCATAGCTATAACCCTATTCTTTGGTGGAATATGGATGATGTATGCTGAAAAGAAATTTAGAAACAATAAGATAAAGAGCAAAGATTTAAATATTACAGTTAAACAGGCAATAACAGTTGGATTGTTTCAATGTTTGGCTATAATCCCAGGAATGTCCCGCTCAGCATCCACAATAATAGGGGGATGGGTATCAGGACTTTCAACTGTGGCAGCAGCTGAGTTTTCCTTCTTTTTAGCAATTCCTGTAATGGTAGGGATGAGTTTTTTAAAGATATTAAAAATTGGTGGGATAGGGGTTCTTACTATGGCTGAGATTGTTTCTTTAGCTGTAGGATTTTTTGTATCCTTTATAGTAGCCTTAATTGTAATAAACAAGTTTATTTCTTATTTAAAGAAAAAGCCTATGAAGATATTTGCCATATATAGGATGATATTTGCAGTTATAGTATTAGTGGCAGGATTTGTAGGAATGTTTTAATAGAAGTATTGTATGAAATAAAAGATGATGATTTCCATATAAGATAGAAATCATCATCTTTTTTATATCTACTATTTTGTTTCAAAGGCTATACCCAAGGTATTTGGACCACAATGACAGGATATTGTACAACTTGCCATTGTTACATGAATTTCTTTAAAATCAATATATTCTGATATTGTCTTTTTCGCAAGGTTGATATATCTTTCTTCTACTCCAGAATGGACTAAAAATATTCGGTCATCATTGATATTAGTATATTGAGAGAGCTTGTCTTTAATATACTTAACTATAACCTTGTCCAATGTTCCCCTATATTTATTCCCTAAACCCATAGAGCCAGTTTTATTATCAACATCGATAACAGGTTTTATTTTCAATAAATTTGATCCAAGGGATGAAATCTTTGAGCAACGACCACCTGCATATAGGAAATCTAAAGTATCCAATATAAAACTCATATGTATCTTTTCTTTATGATATTGTAGCTCATCATTGACTTCTTTTGCAGATAGGCCTTTTTTGATTAAATCAGCAGCCTTTAATACTAAAAGGGCAGAACCAGTGGAAAGATTTTGAGAATCTATGGGGTATACTCCCGTAAATTCATTTGCTGCAAGGCAACAATTATTATATCCGCTAGTAAGTGAGCTGCTTAAATTAATATGTATTATTTCATAGCCTTCATCTACTTTTGGCTTAAAATAATTGT
Source organism: uncultured Tissierellaceae bacterium (assembly GCA_964539425.1). GTDB lineage: Bacteria > Bacillota > Clostridia > Tissierellales > Tissierellaceae > JAVKTS01. The sequence goes on from CAZIII010000094.1 coordinate 4,214, forward strand.
AATATTCACCTATATTGATAGCTGCTGTGGTTGCCAATATCTTCTTATCATAATAAGTATTAAAGATATCATTGGGTTTAATATCTAGATTATCTTTGTAATTATTTCCATCTAGAAGAATTGAATAAGGGTAACAAATGATATTATAATGCCGCGCTAATTCATCATTCAAGTCACAGGTGCTATCAGCACTTAATATTATTTTTTTCATTTTAAATATCCTTTCCTACTAAATTAATAAATAAAATTATCTTTGTATTGATATCTAAGAAATATTATAAACATATAAAAATAATAATATCGGAATTTACATCTTTTGTCAATTTGCAATAGAATTAAAGATATTATATTAGAGCCATGAATATGATATAATATAATGCAAGAGATAAGATAATTTTATAATTTCTAAAGATTGGATTCGTAGAAGGAGTTGATTAAAATTAGAATTAGTGATTTTGCTAAAAAACATAATATCACTCAAGATACCATTAGACATTATTTAGATATGGGCCTTTTAGTTAGTAAAAAGGTTGGCGCCCATTATAGGTTTACTGAGTCAGATAGTAAAGAAATTGAAAAGATAATGGAGTTAAAGCAGTTAGACTTTTCTTTACAACAAATTCAAGACATATTATGCTTTCGAAGGTTAGTTGGTGAACAGACAGAGGAATATAGGAGATATTGCATATCAGTATTAGAAAACAAACGACAACAGATTGAAAAAGAACAGCAAAGATACAAGGAAATTGACCATGAATTAAATAATAGAATAGGCAAATTTAAAGCAATTAGAGTTAAGGAAAGGGAAGAGTTGGGATTACCAATGTCTTCTATGAATATATTATGCTGTCCTGATTGTAAAGGAATATTAAATATATATAATGGAACTATAGAAAAGAATATGATCATAGATGCAAATGTTAGATGTAAATGTAATTATACTGCTATTATAGAAAATGGTATTTACATAGAAGAAAGTGCTGTAAGGGAAAAGACTATGAATGGCAAAGCAATGCCTTCAAAGAAGGAGTATTTAGATGCAGCATCTCCTAAATTTATCAATTTTTACTATGATGGAATGGCTATGCTAATAGAAAGTATTGAAAAACATAGTATAGAGCCTAAATATATATTAGAAATAGAGAATTGTGTCGGTAATTTCTTGATGCAATATATTAACAATCTTCCAAAGGATTCGACATATATTTTAGTAGAAAATGATAGAGATAGAATAGTTAATTTAAAAAATAACTTAGAATCACATTTTAATCATAAGAATTTTATCTTTTTTTGTTGTGATATTCATAGATTGCCAATTGTAAATTCGTCAGTTGATTTAATAGTTGAAAATTGGAAGACAAAAAATTATGGATTGCTAAATAAAAACTTCCTACCTAAGGTATATTCTCCTCTGTTAAAGGAAAAGGGAATCTTAATAGGAATTTATCCATATTTCGACATAAAATCAAGGGATTACTCTAGTTTACCGATGGAAACTAAAGAGTATTACAATAGAGATAAATTACTGGAGAATTTGGATAATTTAGGTTATGTTAGAACTGAGATTGAAGATATTGGACCAATAATTGAGAACAATCCCTATAATTTAGATATAAAAGATAAGGAATTGTTTTGTACTGTTTATTCTGGGCAGAAAAAGAGCAAATAAAAGAATTATCCCTATTTATAAAAGCATAGGAAGTCTTGGGTAGACCCAAGACTTCCTATGCTTTTATCTATTTTACTTAAAAATAGCTAGTTGACATAGTCTTATGGCGAGAATATATAATTTGATTACAATAAGTTGTTAGTTTAATAACAAACTAAGAAGGGGGATTATTAATGAAATTTAATTGGAAAAAGTCAATTACTTTGTTACTGTGCTTTGTACTTATGATAAGCTTAGCTGCTTGTACAAAAGAAGTTTCAAATGAAGGAGGCACCTATAAAGCAGGTACATATAAAGGTGTTGGAAAAGGAAACAATGGGGATGTGAAGGTGGAAGTAGTATTTGATGCAAATTCCATCGTTTCAGTAAAAGTTTTAGAGCATGCTGAAACTGACGGAATTAGTAATGCGCCTATTGACCGTATTCCTACAGAAATTGTAGAGAATCAAACACTAGCAGTTGATGTAATCGCAGGTGCTACCAATACTTCTAATGCTATACTTTTAGCTGTAGAAGATTGTGTTAAGCAAGCAGGTGGTAATATAGATTCTCTTAAGGTAGCTGCTGAGAAAAATGATGATGATAAAACAGAGACTGAAATGACTACAGATGTAGTTGTAATAGGTGGTGGGGGAACTGGTCTTGCCGCTGCTGCTTCAGCTCATGAAAATGGTGCTGATGTTATTGTATTAGAGAAACTAGCAACAGTAGGTGGTTCTACTGCATTATCAGGTGGTGGTATTTCTGCTACTGGTACTCGTTTTCAAAAAGAATTAGGAATTGAAGATTCCAAAGAATCTTGGATGAGCCTGTGGAAAGAGAGACAAAGTACTAGCAATCCTAATGGTAAATATCCTGATTATGATGTAGTAGATACTTTCATGGATGAAGCAATTGTAACTACTCATTGGTTAGTTGATTATGTAAAACATGCATATACAAAGATTGAAGGGTTTGGATTTGACCCAGTAGCTCGTTTACATTTCCCTGAAAAAGGCGGAGCTGACATAACTAATAATATTGAAAAATTTGTTAGTGCTGAAGGAGTAGAAATATTAACAGAAACTCCTGCTACTGACTTAATAACTGATGATAATGGTAATGTAGTTGGAGTTGTTGCTAAAGGACCAGAAGGAACAATAAGAATAAATGCTAAGAAGGTAATTTTAGCTACGGGTGGTTTTGCTAAGAATGAAGAATTGTTGGCGAGACTTGTACCAGAGATGGCTGGAACTGCTGAGATGAGTGCAGCTTCTGTAGGAAGTACAGGAGATGGTATCATAATGGCTGAAAATCTAGGTGCTGCTTTATATGAAGAGCCTTGGGTAATTGGTCTTGGAATGGGTAGTAAGGTTCAAGAAATAAGAGGTATAGAATGGGATAGTACTAAGGTTTTAATCAATGAAAAAGGTGAAAGATTCATGAATGAATCTAGCCATTACTCAATTGTAACAAATAAAGTATCAGAACAAGACCAAGTATGGATGTTAATAGATTCTAGTGAAGGAAATGCAAAATATGCTGAAACATTAAAGGGATTATTACCTAATGATGAAATTGCTACAGGTGAAACATTTGAAGAGCTAGCTAAAGCAATGGGAGTATCTGAAGTTAATTTAGTTAATACTATGAAAGCTTTTAATGAAGGAGCTAAAACAGGAAATGATGATTTTGGTAAACCACAGGCTATGATAGTTCCAGTTGAAACAGGATCATATTATGCAGTTAAATTCTATCCTAAGACTATGGGTACTTTTGGTGGCGTGAAGACTAATGAAAGCTACCAAGTATTACGTGAAGATGGTACTGTAATTAACAACCTATATGCAGGGGGAGAAGTAGCTAACAAAGTATTATACAACCAAGTATATATGTCAGGAAGTGCAGTTCAATTTGCATTGACAAGTGGACGTTTAGCTGGAGAGCATGCTGCAAAGGCAGTATTAGCTGG
>CAZIII010000095.1:0-7713 GCA_964539425.1 uncultured Tissierellaceae bacterium
ATTCATACAAATATTGCTAAACAGTATGGAAACAGGAGGTATTTATGCACTAGCATCATTAGGCATAATACTGATATTCAGAACTTCAAACACAACTAATTATGCTCAAGGTTCTATATCTATGTTCAATGCATTTATATCTGCTTATATACTTATGGGTACAGGCCTTCCAGTATATGCAGTGGCCATACTGGGTATGTTATCTGCATTTCTTGTGGGAGTTCTGGTGGATAGAGTAGTTATAGCAAAAGCACAAAAGGTTAACCCAGTATCTAAACAAATAATAACCCTTGGCTTGATTATGATATTTTTAGGTTTTGCACCTATGATATTTGGGACAGATCCCCTTCAATTTCCTAGATTTGTCTATGGAAACCACACTATAATGGGGGCGACAATTTCATATAATGCAATTGTAAATATAGTAGTAGGTATTGTAATAATGGTATTTCTGTTTTTTATGCTCCAAAAGAGCAAGTGGGGTCTAGCAGTTAGGGCAACTGCCTCTAATGATGTAGTTGCAAGAATGATGGGTATACCAACCCCTTTTATAACCATGGGTTCTTGGGCTATTGCAGCGGCACTTGGTACTTTAGCTGCCCTAATGCTGGCACCCACCAGTAGTGTAAGTCTTTCCATGATGGATGGAGTTCAAATCATTGCATTATTGGCTTGTGTTCTAGGTGGATTTCAGACCTTCCATGGTCCTGTAATTGCAGCTTATATAATTGGATTTGCATCAAACTTTATTTCCTTTTATATATCATCAATATGGAGCGATTCAATACTTTATATATTAATTTTAGCAACTATCTTATTTAAACCAAATGGACTATTTGGTAAAAAGATAGTCAAAAAGGTATAGGAGGTAAATATATTGGAAAAAAGACAGAACAAAATCATAGCAAAATTTAATAAATCCAAACCTTATTCTAGTTATTTACTCTTTGGTGCATTATTACTCCTACTTCCTTTATTTGTAGAGATAGGTATATTAAAATACTCCTATCTAACAACTATTGCAAGTATACTGATATATTCAATAGTAGCTTTAGGGCTAAATTTATTAGCAGGTTATTCAGGATTGATTTCCTTAGGTACAGCTGGATTCATGGGGCTAGGGACTTATCTGGCAGCATATTTTACAGCAGACTTAGGTTTACCCTTTGAAATATCCCTCATAATTTCTGTGGCAGTTCCAATGGTAATCGGTGTAATCACTGGACTTGTATCCCTTAGAATTGAAGGATATTACCTAGCAATAGCAACTCTTGCCATATCTGAGATATTACGTAAAGTGTTTGTAGAATTTGCATGGATTACAAATGGATTTTCTGGGAAGAAGGCGGAATATCCTGAACTCTTAGGATTTATTAATCTTGATAGGAACGGAACTTTTATATTAATTGTAGTATTTCTCGTAGCTATTATGATAATTACTCACAATATAATTAATTCCTATACAGGAAGAGCCCTTTCAACAATGCGAGGCTCTGAAGCAGCGGCTCAGGCCATGGGAATAAATATATATAAATATAGACTTGTTTCCTTTGCTGTAGCTGTGGGATATTCAGCACTTGGTGGTGTTTTATATATGCATTTTATAAAATACACATATCCAAATGCGTGGACATTAACACTTTCGCTTAATATTTTAGCAGTAATAGTAATTGGTGGAATAAGATCCATACCGGGGACTATAGTGGGAGCAATTATGGTATTTGGAGTGCCAGATCTTATCCTCAAAAGACTTCCAATCATTAGCACCATTGATGGAGCAGCCTATATATTCAACGGAATAATGATTATAGTAGTTATATTATTCTATCCTATTGGGCTAATACACATAAAAAATGATATTAAGAAAATCATATCAAAATTTAAAGGCAGAAAGGAGAGCTACAGTGAATAATGAAAATATAGTGCTAAAAGTTGAAGAATTATCAATAGCCTTTGGTGGATTAAAAGCTGTAGATTCTCTATCTTTTGATATAAAGGAAAAAGAGGTCTTCGGCTTAATAGGACCAAATGGCGCAGGTAAGACTACAGTTTTCAATTGCATAACTCAGTTTTACAAACCAGATAATGGGAAAGTTTTATTCAGTACAAATAGTGGAGAAATTGAGAATTTAGTAGGAAAGAAGCCCCATGAAATTATTTCAAAAGGACTAGTGAGAACATTTCAAAATATTGAGCTGATTAGAGAGTTAACTGTAATGGAAAACTTGCTTGTAGGATCACATATAGAGTTTAAAACCTCACTATTTAGTCAAATATTTAGACTTTCTAAATCCAGAAAGGAGGAGGAGGAACTTAGACATAAAGCAGAAGAAGTACTACAGTATATGGGACTCTACGATATAAAGGATCAATATGTAGCTGGGCAGCCATATGGAGTGCTTAAAAAGATAGAGCTTGCTCGTACACTTATGTGTAATCCTAAGCTCATAATATTAGATGAACCTGCAGCAGGTTTAAATGATAATGAAACTTTAGATCTAATAAAAATAGTAAGAGATATCCGAGATAAATACAACACTGCAATACTACTTGTGGAACATGATATGAAATTTGTAACAGACCTATGTGATAGAATATGTGCTATTTCCTTCGGAAAGCTAATTGCCATAGGAACACCTGAGGAAATACAAGAAAATGAACAGGTGCAAATAGCTTATCTTGGAAAGGGGGACGAATAATATGACTGCATTAAGTATTAAAAACCTAAAAGTCAATTATGGTAGTATAGAAGCCCTCAAAGGAATAAATATATCTGTTAAGGAGGGGGAAATAGTTGCCCTTCTTGGCTCAAATGGAGCAGGAAAAACGACAACTCTTAGAAAAATATCTGGAGTTCTAGAAGCTTCTAGTGGATCAATAGAGTTCTTTGACCATGATATTACAAAGCTTTCAGCAAACAAAATATCTTCCCTAGGAATAATCCAATCCCCTGAAGGTAGACAGATATTTAGGGAGCTTACTGTGGAGGAGAACTTAATGACAGGATCCTACACAGTTAAAGACAAAAAAGAAATCCAAAGAAACTTTGAAAGAGTATATAGACATTTTCCTGTCCTTAAGGAAAGGAAGAAACAAGTAGGATCAACTCTATCAGGTGGTGAGCAACAAATGCTTGCAATTGGTAGAGCGCTTATGGGAAGTCCAAAACTATTACTATTAGATGAACCATCCCTGGGATTGGCCCCGTTAATAGTAAAAAATATATTTGAAATTATAAAAGGCATTAGAAAAGATGGCACCACAGTATTAATAGTAGAACAAAATGCTTTGCAGACATTAAAAATTGCAGATTACGCATATGTTCTTGAAGTTGGTAGGATAAGTATGGAGGGAAAGGCCGAGGAACTTAGGAATGACCCTCATCTTATAGATGCATACCTTGGTGGAAAAAAATAAAAATGTGGAGGTATTATCAATGAAAAAGTCTATATCTATTATGCTTGTACTAGTTATGGTATTAACTGTTCTTGCGGGATGTACTACAAAGGCAGATATTTCACAGGGAGTCACTGAAACAACTATTAAAGTAGGAAACACAGCAGCTACATCAGGAGCATTTGCAGCAGTTGGCGTACCTTTTAACGCAGGTATTGAAGCATATTTTAAAAAAGTAAACGATGCAGGTGGAGTTGATGGCAGATTACTGGAATTCGTACACTATGACGATGAATTTGACCCAATCAAAGCTAAAGCATTTACTGAGCAATTAATAAATGATGATAAAGTATTTGCCCTTGTAGGACACTTTGGCACACCTACTATAGGAGCTACTCTTGATCTTTTAAAAGAATCTGGAATCCCTACAGTATATTTTGCAGCAGGTATAGCATCCCTTTACAATGAAGATGCAACAACTGTAGAAAATGGGAAAGGATTATTCCCTGTTCAACCTATTTATGTTACAGAAGGAAGGCTTATCGTTGCTAGAGCAGTTGAAGAGCATGGCGCAAAGAAAATTGGTGTAATCTATACTAATGATGATGCAGGAAAAGACTTGCTTTCAGGCGTAGAAAATCAAGTTGGAAAGCTTGGAGGAGATTATACAGTAGTTACAGAACAAGTAAATCCAGGTGCAACAGATGTATCTTCAGCAGTATTGAAGATGAAAGATGAAAATGTAGACGTTATAGTAGCTGCTTCAATTCAAGCTACATTACCTACAATAGTAAAGGGACTAATATCCCAAGGTGTAAATAAGCCTGTATTTACAACTTATTCAAATGCTGATGCTACAACTATAGGAAACTTTGCTACTGACTACGCAAGTACTTCAAACAAGTTTCCAATATATTCAAATGCATGGGTTGATTTAAGTGATGCAGATGAAGTAAATGCTTTTGTTGAGGGAATGACAAACTTTGGTCAACCAGATTATGCTGGTAATGCTTTCTCAATGGCAGGATGGATAGCAGGTCATTTTATGGTTGAAGGATTAAAGAGAGTAGAAGGAGAAACACTAAATTGGGATAACTTTATGAAGGGAATGGAGTCAGCTGAGTTTAAAATACCAATGGGTGGAACAATTAACTATGCTGATGGAAAGCGTCTAGGAACACAATCCATGTCACTTCTTCAAGTTTCTGAAGATGGATTAACATGGGTAAGTGCTAAGCCAGTTGAAGATTTAAATGTTATTTTGGATAGAGTAAAATAAGTATAATGTAGGGATAAATGCCATAAGTAGAAATTACTTATGGCATTTAGTTTTTTGTTTATAAAATATTGAACAAAAATTTTTATTATATGTTAAAATAATATAATGAAGATTAAAAACAGGAAGTGATAAAATGTATTCAGAATACTCAATGAAGGTAATAGAACATTTCATGAGCCCTAGAAATGTAGGTAGTATGAAAGATCCTGATGGGGAAGGGACCTATGGAGATTTGAAATGCGGGGATTCTTTGACCATTTACATTAAGGTCAAGGATAATGTAATAGAGAAGATTAGCTTCTTAGTATTTGGTTGCACTGCATCCATAGCCACATCCAGTATGATAACTGAAATGGCAAAGGGAAAAACAATAGAAGAAGCTATGGCAATAACTGAAAAAGAATTAATTGATGCCCTAGATGGATTACCACAAAGCAAGCTTCACTGCTCAGTCTTGGGAGTAAAGGGACTAAGAGCAGCTATTAAAAATTATGAGGAGAATAAGAATGATAGATCTTAGATGGTTAATAAATTTCATAATGCCCTTGAGTCTTATAATATATGGATCAATCTATATAAAAAAGGCCAAAGGTAATATTAGCAATTTCTTAGGCTATAGAACTGTTCGTTCCATGTTATCTGAAGAGACTTGGAAATATGGAAATAGAAGAGCTGGACAAATATGGGTAAGATTAGGCCTAGGACTTATTATATTTTCAGCATTATATCTACTACTTATAACAAAGGATTTCACCAAACCAAGCTGGCTATTGGCAATAGTATCCATATTGTCAGGCATGGTCTCCTTACAAACTGTGGATAAGGAGCTAAAGGAGAAGTTTGATGATAAGGGAAAGAAAAGGGTATAGCCTCATATATAAATTACAATAGATTTACTCCTTATAATATTAAATCTATCTATATAAACCCATCTGCCTATAAACATATATAATTGGTAGATGGGTTTTTAACATGATAATATGAATATATATGAATTAATATGAAGGAGAGTGCTATATGAGACCAGAAATAATGGAAGAAGTTGAAGGTTTACGAGGCGTGAATTCAGTTAAAATTAAGGAAGCACACGAAGCTGGTAAAAAGGTTGTGGGGATGTATTGTGTATTTTCACCTTCAGAAATAGCCTTGGCAGCAGATGCAATATCAGTGACTTTATGTGGCACTGCTCAAGGACCTATAGAGGATGCAGAAAAAGAACTACCAAGGAACCTATGTCCACTAATTAAATCTAGCTACGGATTCGCAATTACAGATAAATGTCCATACTTCTATTTTTCAGATGTACTATTAGCAGAAACTACATGTGATGGAAAGAAAAAGATGTATGAATTGATGGGAAAATTAAAACCAATGCATATAATGAATCTACCACAAACTGCTGATGATGAAGATTCACTAGATTTATGGAAGAAAGAAATGGTTAAATTTAAGAAATTCTTAGAAGAAAAGCTTGAAGTTGAAATAACAGATGAAAAGTTAAGAGACGCTATAAAGCTTATGAATAGAGAAAGAAATGCAATGAAGAAGCTACATAAATTAAATGCTCATAAACCTGCTCCATTGTCAGGTATGGATATGATGCTAGCTCAATGGCTAAAGGGCTTTAATGTAGATAAGGAAGCAGGAATAGATTTAATCGAAAGACTAATAGCTGAAGTTGAAGAAAGAATGGCTAAAGGAATATATGCTTTTGACGAAACAGCACCAAGGATTTTACTTACAGGATGTCCTATAGGATCTGGTTCAGAAAAAGTACTTAAGGCATTGGAAGAGGCTGGAGCTTCTGTAGTAGCTCTAGAAAACTGTACAGGATACAAGGGATTAGATGTACTAGTAGATGAAGAAAAAGACCCTATTACAGCCCTGGCAGAAAAATATCTTTCCACTCCTTGTTCATGTATGACAAACAATAATTCCAGACTAGATTTGATTAAGAGATTAGCTGATGAATATGATGTAGAAGGAGTAGTGGATTTAACTTGGCAAGCATGTCATACTTACAATATTGAATCATTTACAGTAAAGAAATTTGTACAAGAAGAATTAAACCTTCCATTTATTCAAATAGAAACTGATTACTCAGATTCAGATACTGGACAAGTAAAGGTAAGAGTAGAGGCTTTCTTAGAAACAATAGAAAGACCCGCTGTTGCAAAATAGTAAGGGATGATAAAAATGCATTTTATTGGTATTGACATAGGTTCCACAGCTGCAAAGGTCTCTGTATTTAGTAATGATGACCTAAGGGAAAACTTCACTATGCCCACAGGCTGGAGCAGTATAGAAACCTCAAGAGTCATAAAAGAAAGATTAGAAGAAAAGAATATTGCAATAGATGAATCCAAGATCATAGCCACAGGATACGGCAGAATATCCGTACCCTATGCTAATAAAACTATTACTGAAATCACCTGCCATGGTAAAGGTACTCATTATTTACTAGGCAAAGATGCCACTGTAATAGACATAGGTGGACAGGATACCAAGATAATTACATTGGATAAAGGAAGAGTAACTAACTTCACCATGAATGATAAATGTGCTGCTGGAACTGGAAGATTTCTAGAACTAATGGCAAACACTTTAGGAGTTACTATAGATGATTTAGCAAAAATGGCGGTTTATGGAGATAATATAAATATAACTAGTATGTGTACAGTATTTGCAGAATCAGAGGTCATAAGTCTCATAGGATCTGGAACTAAAAGAGAAAGCATAGCAAGGGGAATTATAAACTCTATTACAGGAAGGGTATATGCCATGTTGCACAAGCATGGTACTAGTGAGGAGATATTTTTAACAGGGGGATTATGTGAGGTAGAGCCATTTGTTCAGCTCTTATCGGAAAAACTAGAAACAAAAGTACAAACAGATCAATTAGCAAGATATGCAGGTTCCATAGGGGCAGCGCTGTTGGCTAAGGAGCTATAGGAAAGGATAACAATGTAATTAAAAAACTAGGTGAATTCACCTAGTTTTTTTAATAGAAAAAATATATAATGAGAGTATTAATATAT
>CAZIII010000096.1:0-7535 GCA_964539425.1 uncultured Tissierellaceae bacterium
AATAGGAAGGATACAAGGAAAATTTAATGTGTCAATTGCAGAGGTGGACTTAAACGATAGTTGGCAATCATCAATAATTGGATTCGCTTGTGTAACTAATGATACAAATCATGCTAACCAAATTCTGTCAAATGTGATAAAATTTATAGATGAAGATGGTAGAATAGAAATAATTGAGCATGAAATAGAAATTTTGTAGGTGGTGAAAAAAAGATGCTCTCAAAAGAAGAAACTAAAATAGTAATAGATAAGCTTTTAGAAAGATTTCCAGATGCAAAGGCAGAACTAGATTTTACAAATAATTTTGAACTACTAATTGCAACAATACTCTCAGCCCAATGTACAGATGTGCAAGTAAATAAAACTACTAAGGTTCTATTTCAAGAATTGAAAGAGCCTGAGGATTATATAAAATTATCTGTGGATGAATTAGGACAAAAGATAAGATCCTGTGGATTTTACAAGACTAAGAGTACAAACATACTAGAAACATGCAAACTACTACTAGAAAATTATAATGGCCAAGTGCCGAGTACCATGGATGATCTAACATCTCTACCTGGAGTAGGTAGAAAAACTGCCAATGTGGTATTGAGTAATGCCTTTAATATTCCAGCTATTGCGGTAGATACCCATGTATTTAGGGTATCCAATAGAATAGGTTTAGCTGATAGTAATAATGTCCTAGATACAGAAAAGGATTTGATGGATAATATAGAAAAAGAAATGTGGTCTAAGGCACATCATTTACTTATTTTCCACGGAAGAAGAATTTGTAAAGCAAGAAAACCATTATGTGATATTTGTCCCGTAACTGATTATTGTTTTTATTACAAAAAAGAAACTAAACAATAGGAAGAAGGTGGTATTATGAATGATGAACTAATATTTTCACTAGATATTGGAACTAGAACTATTATAGGTATAGTGGGAGAGTATACTGAAGATGAAAACTTTAAAGTATGGGCTTATACTGTAAAAGAACATAAAAAGAGAAATATGTTTGATGGTCAGATTCATGATATTGAGGGGGTAGCCAAGGTAGTAAAGGAAGTAATAAGAGAACTAGAAGAAAAAATAGGTAGCAAGTTAAGGGTTGTATCCATTGCTGCTGCTGGTCGAGCCCTTAAGACACATAAGATAAGAGTAGAACAAACTATTGATAATATTGAGATAACTAGAAATAATGTAGACGCATTAGAGCTAGAAGCTATTCAAAAAGCTCAGGATGAAATGAATGAGTTAGAAATGAATAAAATTCTTAAGTATTATAGTATAGGTTACACCGTAGTAGATTATTATCTAGATGAGAATAGAATGGAATCTTTAGTGGGGCATAAAGGTGAGCGAATAGGGGTAGAACTATTGGCTACATTTTTGCCACAGATAGTTATTGAAAGTTTATACACTGTTATATCTAAGGTTGGTCTAGAAGTAGGAAGTATTACCCTTGAGCCAATTGCAGCAATTAATATAGCTATCAAAAAGGAACTTAGGCTACTGAATTTAGCTCTGGTAGATATAGGTGCAGGTACATCTGATATTGCCATCACAAAAGATGGACAGATTATTTCCTATGCCATGACATCCACAGCTGGAGATGAGATAACTGAAAGATTAGCACAGGCATATTTATTGGATTTTAACAATAGCGAGAAGCTAAAAGTAGGACTTAGTAAAAAAGAAGAACATAATTTTGTAGATGTAGTAGGTATGTCTCATAAACTAACAACTAATGAAATCGTAAATACAATCTTTGATGTGATTGAAAAAATAGCTACAGAAATAGCAGAAAAAATAATTGAGTATAATGGAAAAGCTCCTTCAGCAGTATTTTTAGTGGGAGGAAGTAGTCAAATGCCAATGCTAAAGGAAACTATTGCTGAGAAACTAGGGCTTCCAAAGGAAAGAGTAGCAATAAGAGATACATCTGTTATTGAAAATATTGAGGGTTTAGAAGAAGCCAATGGTCCTGATATGATAACACCTATTGGTATTGCCATAGAAGGAGCTCAGGATAAATATAGGAATTTTATTAAAGTTGTTTTCAATGGAGAGGAAGTTCGAATATTTAACACTGATGATATAAAAGTCTCAGATGTCCTAGTATTGACTGGCTATAATCCAAGGGATTTAATGCCTAAAAGATCCGATGATTTTATATACTATATCAATGACAAGAAAAGAATAATTAGGGGAAAAGAAGGCACTCAACCAGAATTATTAGTAGATAAGAAGCTAGGAAATTTGAAAACTAAATTAAAAGACGGATCCGTCATAGATGTTTTTCCTAGTGTTACTGAACCAATTGAACCACCATACCTTTATGATATTGTAATATTGAACAAAAACATAATATTGGATGATACAGAGATTAACCTTGTGGAAGAAGTCAAAATCAATGGTGAAACTATATATAATAATACTAAGCTTGATAGAGAAGATAAAATTCAAGTTAATGAAATAAAAACATTAGGAAATTTAATAGATAAATATTGCAATAGTTCAAATACAGAAGAATATTTAGTAAATGGAAATAAATTACCATATCATTATGAATTGAAGAAGGGTGATATTATTTCTAGAAGACCTATTAATATAGAGGGTAATCATATTGCAAATGATCATGGTGATAATAAAATAATAAAATTAGTGATAAATGATAATGAAATGGACATATACTATAAGAAGGACAAATTTGTCTTTATAGATATTTTTGATCATATTGACTTTGACAGGTCTTCATTAAGGGGAAAGCTAGTCTTAAAGGTAAATGGTAGAGAGGCAGAATATATGGAAGAACTAAAGAATGGAGATAATATAAAAGTCTACTGGGAGTAAAACATCAATACTCTAAGCTGGAGGCTATAAATGAAAAAATCTATAATTGTTTCAATATTCATTGCTGTAGTATTGATAATTGCAGCACTAGGATCAGGATTTTATATTTACAAAAATATCCTCAATATAGACACTATTTATAAAGGTGTTACAATTGATGGATATGATGTAGGTAATAAAAGAATGGAACAAGCCTTAGAGTATATTAAAGAAAAAAAGGAAAAAGAAATTCCTAATAAAAGCATGAACTTAATATATGAAGAAAAAATATTTAATATAAAACTACCTCAGCTAGGATTTTCATATAAGTACGAGGATGGAGTTAAGACAGCATTTAAGCTTGGAAGACAAGGAAATATTCTTAAAAGGTTAAAAGATATAATTAAAATTAAGAATGGAGTAGAAGTTCCATTAAACTTCTCTTACAAATACAATAAAATAGAAGATGTAGTGAAAGAAATTTCCCAAGAAATAAATAAAGAAGCAAGTGATGCTACTATAAATATAACTAAGGGAAAAATTACATTAACTGATGAAATCATTGGAAAGAAATTAATGACAGACAAATTGAGTAGAGATATTATTGAAAATATTTATCTACTAAAAGATATGAAAATTCCAGTAGAAAATATTCAGCCTAGAATTACAAAAGATGTTCTATCTAGAATAGATGGCATAATAGGGGAGTTTTCAACTTCATTTAGGGGTAGTAGCAGTGGAAGAATAGAGAATATTAAACTATCGGCTAAAGCCATTAGTAATAAATTAATTTTACCAGGTGAAGAGTTATCATACAATAATACTACAGGACCAAGGGAATCAGAATATGGCTATAAGGAAGCCAATGTAATAATAGGGGGAGAACTAACGCCAGGATTAGGTGGAGGAGTTTGCCAGACATCCACTACTATGTATAATGCCTTGATATTGGCAGACATTACAATCCTTGAACGTCATCCACATTCTATACCCGCTAATTATGTACCCTATGGTCAAGATGCTGCTGTTGCATATGGATATTTGGATTTGAAATTTAGGAATGATTTTGATTTTCCTATATTTACTTATGCAAAAACAGTAGAAAACAATTTATATATTTATATTTATGGTGATACAAAATCAAAAGATTATGTAGTGAAGATAAAGCCAGAGATTGTGGAAAAGATATATGCAAAGACTGAGGAAAGATATGATGAAAGTCTACCACCTGGGACTAGATTAGATATTCAAAAAGGAAGAACAGGCTATAAAGTAAATACTTATAAATCTATAGTTAAAAATGGTAAGCTGGTATCAAAAGAACTAATCACTTCAGATCACTATAGAAAAAAAGATTATATATATAAAGTAGGTCCTGTATTACAAAATAAGATTGAAACTGATATAATGAATGAAGGAAATTAGATAATGAAAGGAAGTAAGTGAATTGACAGAAATAAATGAACTATTCGATAAAAAAATTGAATGCCCTGTATGTTCAAAGGAGTTTACTACACAAAAGGTAAGGGCTTCAAAATTAAGGTTAGTAAAAAGAGATGAAGATTTTTTGAACCACTATAATACTGAAAATCCAATAAAATACAGTATATTCGTATGCCCAAATTGTGGATATGCAGCAACTGAAAATAAATTTGAAGAAATAAAAAAAGACCAAATTGGAATAATTATTGATAATATATCATCCAGGTGGAAGAAGAGAGATTTTGGAGGAATAAGAGATTTAGATGAAGCTATTGAATCCTATAAACTAGCATTAGTATCCGGGTCATTACTGAAAGCTACAAAACTAGAACAAGGGAATATTTGCCTGAATATAGGCTGGTTATATAGACTTAAAGAAGATAAGAATCAAGAAATGAGATTTTTAAAATTAGCCAGAGACCAATTCATTGAAGCATATAACAATGAATCATTAACAGGTACAAATATGGATGATAGTAAATTAAGTTATTTAGTAGGTGAGCTATCAAGAAGACTAAATGAAAAAGAAGAGTCCTTGTTATGGTTTAATATTTGTTTAGGACTTTCCTCAACTAAAATGAATCCCGCATTAAACGATATGGCTAAAGAACAATGGAGATTGGCAAGGGAAATCTAGATATATAAAAGCTACTTTTATTAATATAAAGGTGGCTATTTTTATATGTTCAGATAGTTGATTTGAAAAAATAAATATGATATGATTTAAAAAATGATAAAAAATAGATTTGTGTCATAAGAAACGGATTCTAAAGTTAATCACTTGGAGGCGAATATGAATAGGCGGGGTAATATAAATTTAGGTAATCAGATTAAAGATATAGTTCAGGATGCATTGAGCAATGGTGATTTTAAAGATTTAAATCGAGAAATTGAGAGCGTAGTTAAAGGTGCACTTGATGAGGTTAGAAGTTCAATAAATTGGAAACAGGAGAATAATCAAAATAAGATTAATGAAAACAAACCAAAAGTTAACAATAAAACCATTATTAATTACAGCAATGGTTACCAAGGGAATGTTCAAAGAAAACCAGTTCCAAAGTCAACTAAGTTCGCAGTTCCCATGGGACAGGTATCAAGCGTAGTGTTAACTGTATTTGGAGCTATAGGAGGCACAGCTTTTGGAATAGCTGTATTTGTTTTGTTCATATTAGGGTCTGCCATGGGTGGGATATTTAACACCATCGCTATGGGATTATTACCTTGTTTTATTGTATCTGTAATTTTAGCAATGAATGGCAGTAGGATTCGTAAAAGACTAAAAAGGTTTCGAAGATACATATCAAAGATGAATGGACATAATTATTCCTTGATTAAAGACCTTTCTTATGTAACGGGTTGGAGTGATAAAGCTACTGTAAAAGACTTGCAAAAGATGATCGCTATAGGTATGTTTCCAGAAGGACATATTGATGATAAAAAGACCTGTTTTATGTTAAATAACGAATCCTATGAACAATACCTTGAGCTACAGCAAGGAATGAAAATGAGAGAGTTAGAGAAACAAAATAGTCATAAACAGGATGTTGTACAGGGAGAAAACAATAATAAAGATGATAAGTTAAAGCCAGAGATCAGAAAAGCAATTGATGAAGGTAGACAATTCGTTATGGATATCAAGAATGCAAATATCGCAATTCCAGGTGAAGAAATCTCACTTAAGTTAGACAGATTGGAAGAAATAACGGGAAAAATCTATGATTATGTGGAGAATCACCCTGATAAATTTTCTGAAATAAAGAAGTTTACGGAATATTTCCTTCCTACAACATTAAAACTGGTAGATGCTTATAGGAAATTTGATTATCAATCAGTACAAGGAGAGAATATTTCAAGCGCTAAGAAAGAAATAGAGGAAACAATGGATACCATTAATATTGCCTTTGAAAATTTGCTGGATAGTCTCTTCGAGGATGATGCAATGGATATATCAACGGATATATCTGTATTAGAAACTATGTTTGCACAGGAAGGATTAACTGAGAAGAATATGAAAGTTCAAAAATAAAAACATGGAGGATAAAAATGAACAATGAAATACCAACATTAACTTTTGAGCCTTTTAGTGATGATGAATTAACTCAAGAAATACCAAGTGGAGATATTCTAAACAAAAATGATATGCAGATTCAAAATCCAGTATTTGATGAAAGTATCCTTTCGCCTGAAGAGAAAAAAATAGTAGAGGATTTTGCAAACCAGATTGATTTAAACAAATCTAATCAGATTCTTCAATATGGAGTAGGGGCACAAAAGAAAATAGCAGATTTTTCTGAAACAGCTTTAAACAATGTGAAAACTAAGGATTTAGGTGAAATTGGCGAAATGCTTTCTGGTGTTGTAACTGAATTGAAAAGTTTTGATGTAGAAGAAGAGGAGAAAGGATTTTTCGGCTTCTTCAAAAAAACTTCCAACAAACTTACAGCAATGAAGGCAAAATATGATAAGGCAGAAGTTAATGTCAACAAAATTTGTGAAGCCTTGGAATCCAATCAAATACAGTTGTTGAAAGATATAGCAATGCTTGATAAAATGTATGATCTTAACAAAACATATTTTAAAGAACTATCCATGTATATTCTTGCAGGTAAAAAGAAACTGGCTAAGGTTCAAGAGGAAGAAATACCTGCCCTAATAGAGAAGTCTTCTGTCAGTGGTTTACCAGAGGATGCACAGGCTGTTAATGATTTAACTGCCATTTGTAACCGCTTTGAGAAGAAGATTCATGATTTGGAACTAACCAGAATGATTTCGATTCAAATGGCGCCACAAATTCGTTTAGTCCAAGGCAGTAATACCATAATGGCTGAAAAGATTCAATCTACAATAGTAAATACAATACCCCTATGGAAAAGTCAGATGGTCTTAGCTTTGGGAGTTACTCATTCAGGACAGGCTGCAAGAGCTCAAAAGGAAGTAACAGATATGACAAATCAGCTCTTAAGAAAAAATGCTGAAACACTTAAAATGGCAACTATTGAAACAGCAAAGGAATCAGAACGAGGCATTGTGGACATTGAGACACTTCGTATCACAAATGAGTCACTAATATCTACCCTTGATGAAGTTATGCGTATTCAAATAGAAGGTCATCAAAAGAGGAAAGAAGCAGAAATCGAGCTAAATAAAATAGAGGAAGAATTGAAAACTAAGCTTTTAGCAATAAGAGGGTAAGGAAAGTTTCAAATAGGTATTATAATTAAAATAAATCAGAT
>CAZIII010000097.1:0-7526 GCA_964539425.1 uncultured Tissierellaceae bacterium
ATATTATTATAAAACTTTATCTGATTTAAGCATATTTTATTGCTATACAAATTTTAGATTAATCTACTCCCCAAGCTTTATAAAGCCTTTGTTTGAACACATAAGCTTGAATATTATTTAAATAATTGGATAAAGTATCTTCATGCAATAGACCTTAGACAATTTACAACTATGTAATTATGAATGACTCTTTAACCAATCGGTAAAGAACCACTCATTTTCTATCAAAGCTCTATACATACCACATTTCCAAGAATTCAAATCAACATATTCATAACTATCTAAACACTCTATCAAGTGATCTTTAACCTCCTCTTCATTTGAACGTTTAAATATCTTAATAATCCTTCTCTTTATTCCTTCAAATTCTACAGCTGCTTGTATACTATAAAGTTTGTTGAGTTCAAAAATTTTAAAATGATTTTTAACTCGCTCATAAAGCAAATCATCCCACTTTTCAGGTTTTAGAACCTCAAAAATAAATACTATATTATCATCTTCATTTAATTTTGCATTTAACCATATTTCATTATCTATTTCATCGTAATATGGATGGATTGTTACATCCATTTCATTTTTAAATTCATACTCACCTTTAACAAAATTACAATCCTTACATGCTGGAACTAAATTTATTAATGATACCGCAAATAAAGGATACTTCATTTTTGACAAATAGTGATCTATTGTTGATACTTCTCTATGCCCACAAATTGGACAAATACCATTTCTGGCCGAAGCTATTAATTTGTCATAGTATTTTCTACCTGGCCCCTTTTTATTCACCAACTTATTATTATACAAATTTCTCATTTCCTCATTTGAAACAATTCCACTAATGTTATCCGTAGAGGGGATTGTATGGAGCTTATTATTCTTCTTTTTATCATCATAGTCTATTGTAGCATTAGTTATTTCCTCTACACATAACTCTAGCCTTTCCTTAAATTCTTCTTTTCTTATATTGCTAATACACTCCAAAAAAACTTCTTTTGTATTTTCATTTGGTTTAGGTAATTTTCTCATAAACTATTGATCCTCACTATCTAAGTCAGCTATAAGAACCCTCAATATTGCCTTAGCTTCCATGCCAAGCTCATTATTAAAATGATCAATTACTCTATCATAGCTTCTATATTTTTCGGCTGCTTCTCTAATCATTTTATGAAAGCCTGAATGTGTTACCTCATATCCAAATACTTCCCTTGTTAATGCACCTAAGTTTTCTCCAAATGATTCAATTTCCAATCTCTCAGAAATTGCTTCTCTACCGCTTCTTCTTAACTTCCAAACACAGCTTTTTGGCACTTCTTGAAGTACAACTGGGGAATGGGTAGCAATAATTGCAACTCCATTTCTATCAATCAACAATTCTGAAAGGGCTCTAACAAAAGCCGATAAAAGAGGTGGATGCAAATGTCCTTCTGGCTCATCAAGGATTATTAATGATTTTTCCTCTACAACTTCAACTAATTTAGTTATTGTAAGTAATATAATTTTGTGTCCTGAACTCAATTTATTAAAAAGTTCAAATGCATTCTTTTCAAACACATCCCCATTATACTCCTTAAGACTTCTAATATCAGCATCTTTGAATATTGGATCAGATTCTAAATTAGATATGGCCGAACTCCACATATCATATTTTGCACCCTGTATACAGATTTTAGCACTTTCAACAAAGCTTATAGATAGTTGGTATAATCTGTGATTTATCTGATTGTTTTTATCAAATTCATAGTATAATGGTAGTCCAATGTTAATAAAGGGAATACTATTATCAATGTCAGCTTTTACATCTTTGGGTAAAATAGATGCAAATTCATCAAATGCACTAAAAGCTACACAAATAACATTAGCAAAAGGTTTTTCTTTTCTTCTTCCAACTAAGAATTCTCCTGTGTTTTCATCTGTTTCAGAATATATTAGAGATTTAATCATATTCTTAATAAGTCGAGTTTTACCAACACCATTTCTACCAATTACAACATGAATATTCGTTGGAGGATTAGATTCAGGTGTAACAGAAAAAGATAACTCCATAGAATTTGATAGAGCTTTTTCATCCCTTGGAGATATAAATTCAAAATTATACTCTGTTAGTCTAACTCCACCATTAGCAATTCTATTGTACTGTCCTAATACTGTGGTAGCTGATACATCTCTCATTAGTGAAGATCGTGTTATATTTAAATCACGTACCTCTTCAAATAATTCAATATCTAATGCTATATCATTTAAACGTTGTAAAATTTCTTGTCTAAGTTTCTCGCCTAATCTATTAAGATTTTCATAGTAATAATCTGATTGCCCTAACGAGTAGAATTTCTTATCTAAACTTTCAAATTCATTTGGAATGTTTGGTCTTCTTTGATCTGATTCCATTTCAATTTCAGCTATTTTAACTTTCCCAATTCTTTCACATTCTCCATATCCATCAATATATATCAAATCATACATGGTTTCATATTTAAACCAATCATCCCATTTATCTTCAATTAAAAATAGTGTATTTCTTTGTGACACATCTGGATCATAATTTACTTCTTTTACTGAAAATCTCATCTTATCACCAACCTGAATCACTAATAGTTTCTAAAACAAATAATAAATTTTAGTTTTCAATACATTTCCTGTTTCAAATATCTATCTCCCTTTATTTTAAAAATCAATAACTATAATAACTTTCACCAATCTAATTTCATATCCTATAAAAATATAAAACTCACTTGCCCTAATAACTACTATGAAAATATAATTCAGTAAATTCTTAAACAAATTTTTCATTTATTTAATATTACAAAAAATGTTAATGACTTAATGAATAAGTTTTCTCTATTTCTATATAATCTAAAAAATCATCTAAATTATGAATGTTTTCATATCTATAGTTTTCTATAAACATATTCTTTTCTCTGATCTTTTTCAATATAAAATCCTTATTCTCTTTTATATCATCAATATCTACATTTATTAAAATAAGCCATAAAAAATAGAAATTTTGATCAGATCTTAATGAACTATATTTAATATCTTTATTATGAAATAAATTTGAGAACTTTTTTTCATCATGCTCTATTAATAAATCAATCTTCCTAAGAAATTCTTCTATAGAATCAATAGAATCTATATACTCATTATTATCTTTAGGAAGTTTTTTTAAAAAATCTGTTATTTTACTTTTATTTTTAATTCTTGAACATACTTTATTATTTTTAACATATATGTTTAATAAGTTTTTAATATCCTGATTGTTTTTCAATTCAAAATCTAAGTATGCTAAGGAAGTTAATAATTCTTCATTTTTCATTCTTTTATCAGATTTTTTTAAAACTATCTCCCTGTAATTACTTGCTATATTTTTTATTTTCCCTGTAATGTTTTTATCAATATATGCATTCCACATTTCAAAACTATTTGCTTTAATTGGGTAAGGTTTTGTATTCAGTCTTAAAAATAAATCTATTTTATCAAAATTAATATTCTTACTTTCATCTATTTCAACAATATCTAACTGATAATCTAATAATCTATCAATATATTTCTGCTCTATAGAGTCAATATTTTTACCGTTTAATTCTTGTAATATTTTCAAGCCTTTTAATTTAAACTTGTTCTTACTAGAATATTCTTCCTCTCCTAATTCATTAATGTATGGTTCACCAATAAATCCTAAGAAAGTAAGTATCCTTTGTTGTCCATCTACTATTTCTTTAACTCTATCTTTTCTCTTATAAATAAAAATAGGTGGTATTTTTATATCCAAAATAATACTTTCAAGCAAATATGAAGCATTCACTAGTTTGCTAACTTCAGATCTTTGATAATCTGGTCTGACTAAAAATTTATTTTTTTTCATTTCAAGTAAAATGTCATAAATAGACAATGAAGATGGGTCTGGCTTATGAAGTCTATATTTTTCAAATTGTATATTTTTACAATTATACTTATCAAGTGTTTTCTTAAATTCCACTCTATTTTTCATGTTATTTGATAAGTCAATACTATAATTATATTCAATATAATTTTTTATAAATCGATATCTATTTACTGTATTCTCTCTAAAAAAAACTAAACTTGGATCAAATAATTCGATAATACTATCTACATTATTAATGTCCTGCCATAAAAATGAATACTCTTGATTATTTTTATCTAAAATATTATTTGAAATTTTCAAACAATCTACCATATTAATTTTAATACCATTAGATACAACAACATTAATTCCCCAAAAGCACACTTCATAAAAAGCAATGTTTAATATTCTCTCTAAATAAGATTTTTCTTCTAGCTTTTTTATTATTTTATCTAATAAAATAATATTATTTTGAAATTCATCAACAACTTTATCTAAATTCATTTCTTTGTATATTACATCATAACACTTTTGTATAGCATCCGTTCTACTACTCTCAGCAAAATAGTCTTCAATCGGAATAAAAGGAAGTACTATCAATGTTCTAATTTTTGATAATAATATATTAATCTTATCTCGATCAGAATCTCTTTTACTTCTTATAGGCAAAAAATATGAGGATAAAATATTAAAAATTTCATTATCTTCTTTTAGCCTTTTTTCGAACTTTTTTGTTAAGTTATCATATATATATGCAGCTCTTTCTATTTCTTGCTTTTTTAATGGAGCTATACCTGAATTGTATCTTCTAAATATTTCTTTTTTTATTTTATCTTCTTTTTCAAAACTTAAATTAGGTTCGTTTACAACACTACATTGAAGTATTCTAATTCTTGTATTTGTTATTGTTTCTCTAATATCTTGAGACAATTGAGAGAATTTATTTCCAGATAAATCAGTTAATACTTTTAATCCTCTTTTTGTCAAAGTTAGCTTATCACTTATAAATTTATCTAAAGTCTCATATCTTTGTCTTCCATCTATAACTTCATTGTCTGTTTTAGTCTGAAACAAAACTAATGGTGGTATTTCTGTTCCTAAGATAATGCTTTCTATAAAATACGTAGCTTTTTCATTATCCCAAACATAATTGCGTTGAAAATATGGTTCATAATTAATTTTACTTTTAAACCGTTCGTTCATAAAGATTGATTGGATACTTTTTACTTGGTTAACGATTTTTAGGTTTTCTTTCATTATTTGTGAAATATCTTCTCCCATCAGTTCAACATTTATCATATTATCTCCTTCTTTCTATATATTTTCTTGTTCCTAGTTTTTTAGAACTAAAGCCTATTTCACTATCAGATATAACAGAACCTCCATAAAAGAATTCATTATTATAATTTATCCTATTTTTTATTAATCCATCTAATGCAAATCTAAATATATACTGCAAGCTTTTATTTTCAAAAGCATGATTTATTTGATTCAAAGTTGGTAACCATTCATATATATATCTACATTCATCAAACACTATCAAATCAGTAAACATTGTAGTTGATTTTGCTTTATATTTATATCTTTTAGCTTTATTTACAACTGGATGTAAGGGATAACCAATTTGGTTTAAAATACAGTCTATATATAAATTATAATTGGGTTTGTCCAAAAACTGATGCATATAATCATTATTAAAGTAATCCGTTTGTTCTACTATTTTTTCCTTTAATTTTATTTGATTGTTTTTTATCCTTTTTATCAATGAAATTGAATTATAAATATCTATATTTTGATTTCCACTTAAACCAACCATTTCATTAACTAAACCATTTAATTTTTTATTGATTTTCACATCCGATTTTTCATTAGAATCATAATATTTACAAATATTCAGAAATTTAAATATTGAATTATTATCTCTTTCATTTAAATCTTTTACATTTATTTTTATTTTTCTATTATAAACCTTCTCATCAACTATATTTTCCATAAAAGTAGAGTTTGCAAATCTTAAATAAGGTATAACCACAGAAGATATATCCATAATTATTGATGTCAAAAAATCACCATAGTATTTGTCAAAATCACTTATTATTATATTTCTTATATTATCTAATTTCTTTGAATTCAATTTTTTTTTGCTTTCTTCATAATATAATTGATCTTGTTCAATGTCTTTACAAAAAAAGTAGAGAGCCATCATCTCTATATCGTATTCCATATCACTATAACTGGATTCATTATTACCAAATGGAGATGAAAAGTTTGTAATAACTATACCTGGTGATTCCAATCTATGATACTTGCATAAAGAAGAAAAACATCTTAAAGCATGTTTTTTACTTGGTACTGATCCACAGGCATCTATGTATACAATGTCAAACTTTCTGGGTATATCTTTAAAATAATTTTCTATTCCATACTTTATAATCTTCGGTTTAAGAAAATTATCATAAATATTTTCGTTTAATGCGATATTATAGTTTTCATTATCTTTCTCAAAAGCTAAAATATTTTGAGGTAATATTCCCATTTTTATAAACATATCAAAATCATTACGAGGTTCAGGACCTGATAAATAACATACCTTTAATTCTTGGGGTTTCTTAGTTTTGTTAATTGATAAAACTAAATTTTCCCATGCTTCTAAATCTATATCTTCAATCTCCTTAGCTTCTTTTTGTTCCATCGTTTCATTATCTTCTAAAAAATATTGTCTAACTTTTCTAACATAATCTTTATCAACACATATAGACTTAAATCTATTTATTGTTAATAAATTTACAGCTTCTCTAATAGTAGCTTGTCTAATCAATTCCTTCTCTGGTTGATTGTAAGTAATTTGCTTTTTCACCATGCTAGTCTCCTTATGATTTTAATAAAAACAATAAAAAAATTGGTTGTATTAATTAATACAAATCCATTGACTTTAATTTTGTATATTTAACTGTGTTTTTATCACATAGTTTTCCACTTAGACTATTTATAATAATTATATTTTAAAAACATTTCTTATACGTCAACTTACCTGCCACATAGGGCATACATCTGTATATACTAAATAATTCTGATCAATATATTCATATAATCAATTAATTTATCTTCATGACAACAAGTTATATGCTATTATACTTATATCTATCTCAAGATTCCTTAGCAAAAGCACTTGAGCTGAGAAACTTTATTAATTTCAAATTTAACATTATAAAAATTCTTATTATATTTAATATTTTTGATTTTCCGAAAAAATATTAAATATAGAAACTATCATCATTACTTCAATTCTATAGTATATTTCTTTATTTCTCAACAATTATTCCTATAATTTTCTAAAACTCATCAGATATTTCAGTTATTTATATCACTAAATCTGCCAACATCAAAATCCTCAGCTTATCCAAGGATTTTATTCTTAGCAAATCAATTTATTCAAAGAGCAGTAACTCCATTGCTTCTTAGCTACTGCTCTCATCTTCCTACTCATAATAATCCACCATCTGTTCCATTACTATCCCTGATTCAAATTGTATCTCTAGTCTTTCCCCTCTGTTCACTTTAATAGTATTAATTAATCTTCTTACTAGGTCTTCATCAAATTCCCTTACCTGGGGCCTTACTGTCTTTATGGTGCTTTCCATTTCATCTAGTCGTTCTTCATATCTAT
>CAZIII010000098.1:0-1887 GCA_964539425.1 uncultured Tissierellaceae bacterium
CTAAATTAGACTGTTTAGTAAAAAGGGGTCTAATTTAGTTTTACAATTAAGGCTTTTTTTTAAAAACTAAATTAACAGTGAGTTTGAGTTGACTTTCAATTTAGGCTGTTATATAATATCAGTATGGTAAGGTTGTAACCTATTAAAACACTAACAATTAAAGTTTAATAAGATCTTTTTCATTGGTAAATTAGAGTTCCTTTTTTACTGAGATGAACAAGGCGGAGCATACAGTAATATACTGTTGTTCTGCCTTTTTTTGTATCTATCGGTTTTAAATGGTGTTCTAGCATCATTATTATTTAATGAGTCAGAAAAGGAGGGAGTATTTTAGAGATAAAAAAATAATGATGGGAAACTTGAATGTTTGGATATTTCACTTAACTTTGTACTATAAAAGTTATACATTAAACGATATCCATGATTAAGATACTGATTTTGTTTAGTATACGGGTAGATATAATTAGTTAGTCTAGCTTAAATTTGCAACAGGTCAATACAGCAAGTTTAATTCGTGTTATAATATAAATGAAAGAAGGTATAAACGATGGATTTTATAATTAATAATGGTATCCCTACGATTGCTTTTGATTCTATAGGAACAGTAGCGTTAGCTTTATTGATGATGTTGCTTGGGCAGAAGATTAAAAATCGTATAAAATTTTTTCAAAATTACTGCATCCCTGCACCGGTAATCGGTGGGGTACTTTTTGCAATGGTCAATCTGTTGGTGTATAGTAGAGGAATATTAATGATCGAAACCACTTCTACATATCAAACAGACATGCAAAACTTGTTTTTTACATGTGTTGGATTTGGTATTAGTATATCACTATTGAAAAAAGGTGGAGGTCGTCTAATAAAATACTTTCTTATGACTACAGTACTGATTATCATTCAAGCGGTGGTTAGTGTAGTAGCAGCTAAAATGTCAGGTTTGGATATAGCATTAGCAGTTATGGCTGGACCAGCACCTTTAGCTGGAGGTCATGGAAATGCTGCCGCATATGGGAAGTTACTAGTTGAAATGGGGCATATTGGTGCAGATTCTGTTGGAATGGCTGCAGCCACATTTGGACTAATAACTGGAAGCTTTTTTGGTGGTCCAATATGCAATAGATTAATAATGAAATATAATCTCGTAAATAATAATAGAGATAATGATACTATGCTTGATAACGTTAACAATGTATCTGATTTAAAAAATCAAGCTATTACGGTACCAGTTATATTTTATCATGTGGCCATAATTGCGACACTTGTTACCTTTGGAAGTTTGATTTCTAAACTTGTAAACAATTTATGGGGTATAAGTATACCTACTTTTGCTGGTGCTGCATTAATGGCATCTGTTATAGGTAATATAAATGAGCGCAAAAAATGGATAAATATAAATAACAACTTGATGGAGTACTTCCAAGATTTTACGCTTGGACTATTTCTATCCATGGCAATGATTTCATTAAAACTATGGCAACTAGCAAGCTTGGCTGTTCCAATGATGGTCACTTTATTAGCTGGTTTGATTGCAACGATACTATTTATATACTTTGTAGTATTTAGAGTATGTGGAAAGGATTTTGATTCTGCCGTCATGTGTGCAGGAATGACAGGGCATGGAATGGGAGCAACGCCTAATGGTCTAGCAAATATGGATAGTGTATCACAAAAATATGGAACTAGCAAAATAGCTTATCTTTGCGTTATTGTTACAGGAGGAATATTAGCAGACTGGGTACTTTTAGTTGTTAACACAACAATGGTAAATTTATTTGGGTAATATAAGCATATAGAAAGTCGAAATATAAACTTTCCATCCCAATACTTTCTAAGGAGGAAATGTACTATGAAATATACTGATACAACAGTATTTCTGACTGGTCAAGC
>CAZIII010000098.1:1897-7516 GCA_964539425.1 uncultured Tissierellaceae bacterium
TATCAGATATTTTCTTTAAGCTTACTAGTCGAAACAAAGACTGATTGCATTGTAAACCTAGTTTGCACTACTGCCATGGAAGAAACTCAAGAGTTTCTTAGACAGATTATTTGTGGGAGAAATCTAGTTACTGACATGGATGTGATGGTAGAGGAGTTGAAAAAACGTTTTCTTGCATTAATGCAAAAAACATTTATTGTAGCACTTAAAGATGCTCAAAATAAATATTTAATGACTTTTCCTGAAAAGCGCATCAACTAAATAAAATTTTATAAAAAATTTCAAATAAACTCTTTTATAAAGGGAGCTTGTCTAACAACAAGTTCTTGATTTGTAAAAGATCCAAAAATACCTTGCTTAAGGTAGGTATTTTTTCATGGTTTTCATGAAATAAAACATAATTAGATTGAAAGGAATGATTTATATGACAAAGGAAAATGCAATGAGTCTGGTGGATATATTTGATCCAGAAATCGCAAATTTGTTACATGCAGAAGAAAAGAGACAGAGAAATACTATAGGTTTAATTGCATCTGAAAATGTGGTTTCACCTTTGGCTGCTTGCCTGGAGGGAAGTGTATTTACTAACAAAAACACTGAAGGACATGTCGGGAAAAGATATGTAGGTGGATGTGAGTATGCAGATGCAGCTGAAGCACTGGCAGTAGCAAGAGTAAAAGAACTATTTGGATGTGAGCATGCAAATATTCAGTCTGGAAATGCAACTATAGCAAATATGGCAGTTCTGGTTGCACTCCTAAATCCTGGGGATACATTTTTAAGCATGAACCTTAGTGATGGTGGACATTTAAGTCATGGTGCTAAGTTCCATATGAGTGGAAAAAATTATAATGCAGTGCAATATAAGGTAAATAAGGAAACTGAGCTTATAGATATGGATGAAATAAGAGCCTTGGCACTTGATCATAAACCAAAAATGATAGTATGTGGTGCATCATCATATCCACGCTTGATAGATTATAAAGGATTTAGAGAAATATCTGATGAGGTAGGAGCATATCTTTGGGTTGACTGTGCACATGATATTGGATTGGTAGCAGCTGAAGTGATTCCTAGTCCAGTTCCATATGCAGATGTGGTAACATTCTCTACACAAAAAACATTAAGAGGTCCTAGAGGATGTGGCGTTATAATGTGCAAAGAAGAGTTGGCAAACAAGTTGGATCGTGGAGTATTTCCAAATCTACAAGGAGGACCAAAGGCAGATATGCTAGCTGCTAGAGCTGTGCTATTTAAAGAATGTATGCAGCCAGAGTTCAAGGCGTATTCAAAGCAAGTTACAAAAAATGCTAAAGCATTAGCAAAGGGTTGCGTTGAGGAAGGTTTACGTTTAGTAACAGGTGATACAGACACGCATATGGTAATGCTAGATGTGACTAATTTGATTTCATCTGGTCAGGCAGCAGAAACTCTGCTTAACAAGGTAGGTCTCATTACAAATAAAAACCCAATTCCATATGATAGTCTGCCAATGTCGCAAATGAGTGGAATTAGAATCGGAAGTCCAACTATGACTACTCGTGGTGCTAAGGAGGATGCAATGTATCATATAGGTAGATTGTTAGGAAAGACACTAAAAAATCATGACAAACCTGAAGTCCTAGAAGAAATTTCAATTGAAGTAGAGAAGATAGCAAAGTCATATCCAACCTTCTTCAGCGGATGGGTAAGCCCAGAAATAAGAGAAAAATTTGAGGAAATGTATTATTAATTATTAGATAATAGAAACACTTTTATTTCTAAGAGTGTTTCTATTAATGAAATTTCCAAATACTTCTTAGGATAAATTAGATTACTAGGTGGTTGCAGAATATGATTCTGAAATTAGCTATAGTTATCCATGATTGAAAACTTCAAGATGGAAATAAAACATAAAAACTATCAGATTATACACAGAAATAGACATAAGGAATTAAATATTAAATTTAACCAGTTAAAATCAGCATGCAATTGGAAGAAGGTTTCTAAAGAAGGAATCAAAGACTTCGCATCAAAAGAATCCTTAACATCCAGAGGTCTTAATCTTGATTAAGATTGTTATCAGAATCATATAAGTTAATATTTCTGACAACATTAAGGGCATTAGTAGAAAAGATATATTTTAAAAAGTATCCAAAATAACTATTGAGATAAGTTATTTTTGCATCTAGATTAGAAGAAATAAACTTAGGCATCTGGCTCAGTGCATATTTCTCAACATCAAAATCTGAATTATGATTAGTCTTGCAAAGAACTTGGTATGAGATTTGGAATTCTTTAGTTATGGTTAATAAAACTTAGGGGTGTTTTCAGTAACGTAAGCCCCAATTTCAGTAGTGTCAGTAATTAAAATTTTAGATAAAAAAGGGATAAAATCATTGATATTAATAAATAGATTTAATAAGGAAAGTAAATCATCTTGATTTTGATAAATTTTATAATCAAAATCGGTAGAAACATCACAAAAGTTTAATTGCTTAGTTGAAATTGGCATAGGATCCTCCTTCCTATTTTGTTTTAGGTTATACATATCTTGTTAATGGATATATACCTAAAATGGGAGGAGCCCTACTTTTTAAAAGGTGCATTGGCAGTATAAATATGAGTTGTAGAGTTCTATAGTGAGTCAATTAGATTATATAAAGGAGGATATAGATGGATTCAAGGCCTATAGGAATATTTGATTCTGGAATTGGAGGAACAACAGTATTTAAAGAAATACGAAAACTTCTTTCTAATGAAAATATAATATATTTTGGAGATACAGCAAGAGTGCCATATGGTTCAAAAACAGAGGAAGAGATTATTAGATTTTCTTTGGATGCTTTGAAATTTTTCATAGAAAAAGATGTAAAGCTATTAGTGCTTGCTTGCAATACAGTTACAGCAATAGCATCTGATGAAATTTTATCTCGTGTTAATTTCCCAGTAGTTGGAGTTATAGAATCTGGGATTATAGCAATTATCTATAAAAGGAATTGATTCATTGTTGTTGATTGCAACAGAAGCAACTATAAGATCTGAAGAGTACCAAAGAAGGTTAAGAGAAAGTTCACCTAATTTAAAGATAGATGTAAAAGCTTGCCCTATGCTGGTATCTGTTGTAGAAGAGGGTTGGGCTGATACAAATGCATCTAAATCAATAATTCATGAGTATCTTGAAGATAAGAAGAAATCAAAACTAGATGCAATTATTCTAGGGTGTACACATTTTCCCGTTCTTAGAGAGCAAATATCCGAATATTTAGATGAAAATATTATTATTATAGATCCTGCTGAAGAGACTGCAAAGGAAGTGAAGAAAGAACTTTCAGATAAAAATATGCTTAATTTAGGAAATGGTGAACAATCAATACAATTTTTTGTAAGTAATAATCCCGAAAAATTTAAATTTATAGCAAATAAAATTATAGATCCTTTAGAAATAGAAGTAATTCACCTTATTTGATGAATATTGTGTAATGATATATATTATAGGATCTATACTTTTCATAATGAAAAGCACTGGGGGCGGAAAATTTTGCTTTAATATAATTGATATTAAGGATCTACAAGCTTATGCTGAAAGCATAATGGATAAACCAGAAAATATAGAAAAATCATCAAGAGCAATCGGAGTTTCTGAATATAGAGATGGTACAATACTAGATTATATATATATGCAGTAAAATAATGATGAGCTACCGGAAGGTAGCTCATTTATGTTTGTAAGTTTAAAGCACTGGGGATGGAGAATTTTGCTTTATATATCATAATATAGATAAAGAAAATATAAATGTAATATACATAAACTTAGTGAATGATGTAAAAAAAAGCACTTGAAAGTAAAATCGAAATTATCTCAAGTACTAGCATACTTCCATAATATAAAGAATAGTAAACTATCTTAAGCTGGGGCAGATAAGAAAAGTAAATTAATTGAACTAGACAGATGTATAAGAAGGCGACTAAGGGTTTGTGTATGGAAGATTTGGAAGAAATCAAAACTAGGTCTTAATGAATCGCTAGGCACAGGACAGTTTGCATAGTAGTGTATGAGGACAGTAATTAAAATAATTAATTTGGAAATCCCTAATGAAGGATTAAGGAAATACATGATATAGTTAAATTGGGGGAATTAACATGTTTAAAAGGGAGACAAGAAAGAAAATTAAAAGGGCAATTACCTTTCTTGTAGCAATAATGTTATTAATTTTTGGAATAGAAAGAATTTATAATAGTAGAGAAGAATTTCAAGTTACAGCTGAAGGTGCATCTTATTATGGTATCTTAGAAGCCAAATTAACTATGCGTGAAAAGCTTAATGATTTTGATTATTTATACGATACATTAAAACAAAATTATCCCTTTTTTAAAGCAAACGAAAGACTTCATGGCATAGATTGGTTGGGAAATAGGAAGAAATATAGAAGAATTATTAAAAATACAAAGACTGATGCAGAATTTTTTATAGCCATAGATACAATGTTAAAAGATTTAAATAATCGTCATGTAAATATTTTTGATGGATGGAGTTATAGATATTTTAATAAGATGTATTATGAAAGTTTTGCTCAAAGAAACGCCTTAAAATATCTATCTAGATATGAGGTATTTACTAACCCTTATGTTATGAATAGATATAAATATAATAGAGATACGGAAGAAATTGTATTATATGAAGAACCTGTTTTAGAAACTAAAGTGTTAATAAAAAATGAACTGGCATATATGAAGATTAAAGAGATGGCTGGCTTTGATGTAGGTAAAGAGGATTATTCTAAAATTAGAGAATTTTTAAAAACTATAGAAGACTATGAAAAATTAATTATTGATATACGGGGAAATCAAGGAGGCTATGATGAATATTGGGAAAATATCGTTACTTATTATAGTGTCCGGTTGTTCTACAACTAAAGAAGAAGTAGAAGAAGTAAATAAAAAATCAAGTCAAGAAACAAATCGAAAAGTAGAGCTTGCTACACTGGATGAACTCTATTCATTAAAGTTTCCATTTATTCCAAGTGATGTTTCTATTGAGGAATACATAGATCCAGAGCAAACAGTGGATAATCTTTCAAAGCTGTTTTCAGAAGTAAATTTTGAAGGAAGATCCACCTATGTAAAAAGTATAAGTAAAGAAGATGTTATAGAATAAGCACTGGGGACGGAGAATTTTGCTTTAATACAAACTATATTAAGGATCTGGAAGCCTATTCTGAAAATATAATGGGTAAACCAGAACCAATGGAAAAATCATCAAGAGTAATTGGATTATCTGAATACAGAGATGGTACAATACTAGACTATATATATGCAGTGAAATAATTATGAGCTACCGTAAGGTAGCTCATTTTTACTAGATGGAAAAGATGTTTATAATATTATTCCATAATCAGTTTTAAAAATAAGAATTAGATGATATACTATATTAGGAAGATATATAATGAACGGGGGAATATAGTATGGATGAAAAAGTCTTTGAATTACTTGAAAAGATGTATGTAGAAATGCAAGAGATGAAATCTAACATGGCAACTAAGGACGACTTATCTAACATGGCATCTAAGGACGACTTATCTAATATGGCAACTAAGGACGACTTATCTAACATGGCAACTAAGGATGATCTCTTTAATG
>CAZIII010000099.1:0-7469 GCA_964539425.1 uncultured Tissierellaceae bacterium
TTTAACTATTTATAATAATTTTTCTTTTTAATAGATATCACTAATATAGATATTTTCTATTGGATTTGTTTCTGTTACTATGATAATCTATCCAGAGAAGATTTATTAAATATAAAAGAAAAGGAGAGATGTCAATGAATCAAATTCTCAAAAAATTACCAGTTCCAATAGTTGGTCTTCTGCTTGCATTAGCAGCTCTAGGTAATTTAGTACAATCTTATGGAGAAATTTATAGGAATATCTTTGGAATATTATCTGCAATAATTCTAGTTTTAGTATTAGTGAAAATTATTAAATTCCCAAAGGGAGTTGCTGAAGCCCTAGATAATCCTGTGGTGGCCAGTGTATTTCCTACCTTTTCCATGGGAATTATGCTACTAGCTACATATCTTAAACCATTTTCTACTTCATTTGCCTTTGGAATGTGGGTTGTCGGATTAGTCCTCCATGGTGCATTAATTATTTCTTTTACAAGAAAATATGTTTTTGACTTTAATATTAAGAAAGTATTTCCATCCTGGTTTATTGTTTATGTTGGTATAGCCATTGGTGCTATAACTGCCCCAGCCTTTGATAAATCTAATATTGGGCAACTCTTATTCTGGTTTGGTCTTATATCCTATTTAATATTGTTACCAATTGTTTTAAAGAGAGTTTTTGTAGTTAAGGAAATGCCAGAACCTACATTGCCAACAGTTATAATCTTTGCTGCACCTGCTGCACTTTGTTTAGCAGGATATATGAATTCATTTGCTGAAAAAAATATGCTTATTGTTTATTTATTATTGGCATTATCACAGTTATTCTATTTATTTGCATTGACACAATTACCTAAATTACTGAAATTAAAGTTCTATCCAGCTTATTCAGCATTTACTTTCCCAATGGTAATCAGTGCAATATCACTAAAATTGACAAACGGATTTTTAATTAAATCAGAACAACCAATAGCTTTTCTTAAATATCTTGTAAAATTCGAAGAAATAGTGGCTATTGTAATTGTACTATATGTTTTAATTAGATATATTAGCTTTTTATTTACTAAAACTGAAACTGCAAAATAGTCATAAAAATACCACCATATGGTGGTATTTTCTTATTCTGATAATAATCTTTTTTCTCCTGTGATAGCTTGTATAGGTGCTATGTCATGTGAAAATTCCAAAGTACCTAAGAACTCTCCATTCTCATCTCTTACAGCATAGTAACTAATCATCACGAATTTTTCTCCCATCTTAATCCAGAAGCTTTCACTATCTTTTTTACCTGATTGCAAGTCTTCTACAATCTTCTCTACCACATGAACAGATGCTGGTGGATGGCAATTCTCTACAGATCTTCCTATTATAGCTTTAGTTCTAGCAAATATTCTATCTTTACCTTGAGAAAAATACTTTACTAGATTATCTTTATCTACAAAGGTCATATCTCCTGGAATAGTATTTAGAATACAGGAAATTTCCTTAGATGTTAGTATTCCTGATTCAAACTTAATATGTCCGCCTTCTGTACGGGATTGTGTTTCTTCTTCTACCTTGTTTTCCATATCTACCTTTGCTCTATTCCATTTTTCTTCTGGCACTATGATTGCAAATCCTATTTCATCTGATTCATTATAAATAGATATCCATTCATCCTCCGTTAGGGTATCTAAAGCCATTGGAAATAATATGCTATCTTCTTTATATATCATTTCATTTAATTGGTTTAACATAGTTTCCATTTTTTCTACTACTTCTTCTTTATTTCCTTTGTAAGTAGTTAGGGATAACTTAACATCCTTTATTTTAGCCCTTATTTCATCATCTACACCCCACATTACCTTTGGTGGTGATGTAATGCCATATTTCTCCAAGTAAGGGAACATCAAGTTTTCCTTTCTACTATAATGTTTATCTATGTCCCAAAGTAGGTTTATATCTCCCACCAAAGCTAATATATTATCCTTAGAATCATCATCTTTAAATTTGATTAAATTAGGTTTTATTGCTTTCTCTATATGTTCTTCTATTGCTCTGTTCTCAAGTTTCATAGTATGAACTGGATGTCCTGGTATTTCTTCTGGATGGTGAATTTCCTCTATGGATCCCTTAAATACAGCTGCATGAACATCACAAAGGTTTTGTATTTCTTCTATAGGTAAACCTTCTTTAACTAGTTGAACTTCCATCTCAGATATTTCCTTTGCCGATACACCTTTTATAGCTTCTGAAAATTTGGCTCTAACTTCATCCACAGTCTTTCCTGCATGCAATTCCTTGATAACTTCCTTCATGATTTTCTGCCTATGCTCTCTATTATTTATTAGTTCGCTCACGTTACCACTCCTTAACTCATGTATTTATAATATATAATACCCCTTAAATCCTAATATAATTATATAAATAAAAATTGCTCCTAAAAAGGAGCAATTTCTCTATTTGCTTGTTTCTAATAATGATAATGCTTCGTTCACTAAAGATAATACTTTATCTGTAACATTCTTATCTATAATATATTTACTTTCTTCAATATTGTTTATATGTTTCCTTACTACAAATGCTGTAACTGAATCTTTAGTATTAGTAGTTTTTTCATAACTATCAAATACATCCTTATAAATCTTTTTTGTTTCATAATCAGCTATTGGAGTATTGTCTAATCCATTTAAATAAAAAGTCAATTTACTTCTATAATTTCCTAGCATTTCTTCATATCTCTTACCTTCTGAGTATTTCTGAATGTAATTCTCAATCTTTATTATTCTTTCTGCTAGTTCATCATAAGAAATCACTAATCCAGCATCTATTGCAACAGGCTTATTTGAGTCTAAAGCCTCTATGGCAATATAATCCTTTACTTCATCAGAAATATGATTATTATATTGTTTCATTTTTTCATAATCCACTATTGGGTAAAAGCTACCTTCTAGATTTATTAATTTATAATTGCTTTCAATTAGCTTTTTAACATAGTCCCGAAGTTCTTCATCTTGGATATCTTTAACTTTATTATCTGGAAAAAATAATTCTGTGCCTGCAATTGTCATCAATTCTCCATCAGTATCTACCTCAAAAAGCTTGTCCGTTTCTGAACTTATAGAACTTTCTAATATATTCTCTAAATCTATTATCATTTTGTCCCCTTCTATTTGAGAAAGACCTTTTATGTGTTCATCAATAAATTTTACAATTTCATTTGGCTCATCTGCATTTTTTATTAACTTGTCAAATTCTTTCATAACTTCTTTTACATCTACCTCATCTTTACCAGAATCATCTTTGGATTGTATCGAATCCTTACCAGGTTCTACTATGTCATTATTCTTCTTTTTACAACCTGCAAGGGCTATAACTAAAACTAAGATAATACATATGATCGGTATTACAAAAGATTTTTTCATAACAACCCTTCTTTCATTAATTTTTTTGATACATTATCATTATACTCAAACTATAACATATTCTAAGTATTAAGTCGTTACAATTTAATTACAAATATCCCAAGAATAAAAGATGTCTATTTTTTCAGTTTTATTGTACAATTGTATTAATGCGAATTGAAGGGGGTTAACCATGGAATCAAAAGTAATGGTAAAAGATAAGCCTATATTCAGAGTTAATCTATTCTTTCTTGCTACAATGATTTGGTCTATAATCATCCAATTTATTCCTATACCTGCTAATTCTTATCAATATATTGCCTTTTTAATACCCATTAGCATTTATTTGTTTTTTAATAGGATGCATTTGGAAAGTATCTTAAGACCTAAGATGTTAAATCTAAAAAGCATACTGATAATATTATTTATTTGGTTATCTATATTACCTGTCCTATATTTTATTGTTGAATTATATGTTAGTTTATTTGGAAACACCTTGGCAGATATAGTATCCGAAGATTCCCACCATGTCTTTTTATTTAATTTATTTTTTGTTGCAATTACCCCTGCTGTTATAGAGGAAATCCTTATGAGAGGAATTATACTCCATGGATATAGAGATAAATCTAAATTTGTTGCTGCCCTAATGAATGGACTTTTATTTGGTATGCTTCATCTAAATTCATTTCAATTTTTCCATACTTTTATAGCTGGATTTATTGCTGTTTATCTTGTAGTGGGGACTAATTCCATCTTCGCCGGAATATTGATTCATGTGATAAATAATGGCTTGCCTTTAACAATAGATTATTTGTTTCCCATTAATTCAAATGTTGGATACGCTGAAGATCCAAACTTTCTATCTCTAGGATTATTTGCAATCTTGGGAGTGATAATGGTCTTTTTTCTAATAAAACTTTTATTTAAAGTAAATAATATTCCTTTCAAAGAAAATAGATATAAATCTGATGAAAGAATTTTTAATCTTCCCCTTATTGTATCTATATTTGTATTTTTAGGCATAAGTATTTTTATATTATACTCAATTTAAAGCCCCTGAAAATTCAGGGGCTTTCTTATTACATACTTGGGACACAAATCATCTTGCCTACTACAAAGTCTGACGGTGTTAAATTTGGATTCATTTTCATTAAGTTTTCTACAGATGTGTTAAATTTCCTTGCTAAGGCTACTACTACCACTCCATCCATTGGAATATCTGCTTGAACTATTGTATACTTCCTAGTTCCCATGGGACAAGGGCATCCTCTATCCATATGAGGCATTATACAAATTTGCTGACCTACCATCAAGTTGTCAAAATCTACATTTGGATTAGCCTCCATAAGATCCATTACTGATACATTAAATCTTAATATGATTGAAGCAAGGTTGTCATTTGCCCTAACTACATATACTGTACCACCTGGACAAGATATTGGTGGTGGCTCTATTCTTGGGATACAAATTAATTGACCTATCATTAGATTGTTAGGGTCAACACCTGGATTAGCTGCCATTAGTGTGGCTAAAGGAATATTAAACATAGCTGCGATACTGAATAAAGTATCCCCTGGTCTAACTGCATAAAATAGTCCATCACATGGAGGCGGAGGTGTAGTTCCACTAGGAATACATATCACTTGACCTATTTGTAGGTTATTTGGGTTGATTCCAGGATTTATTGCCATTATTGCCTCTACTGTTGTGTTGTATCTTATAGCCAACATATAGAGTGTATCTCCTGACCTTATTGTGTATGAAAAGCTTCCCATTGGACATGTTGGCGGTGGAGGTGTAATTGATCCAGGTATACAAATTCTTTGACCAATTTGTAGATTATTTGGATTAATTCCAGGATTTATTGCCATTATTGCTTCTACTGTTGTATTATATCTTATGGCTAATAAATAAAGTGTATCTCCTGCCTTTATTGTATAGGAAAAACTTCCTGTTGGACATGTTGGCGGAGGAGGTGTAGCGCTACCTGGTATACATATTCTTTGACCTACTTGCAAATTATTTGGATTAATTCCAGGATTTATTGCCATTATTGCTTCTACTGTTGTATTATATGTGATTGCTAGTTTGTAGAGGGTATCCCCTGATTTTATTGTATAAGAAAAACTTCCTGTTGGACATGTTCTTCCTGCTGCATAATTATCGCTCATATTTACCACCCTTCTTTCATTATTCTTTGCATTAATATATTATGCTAGAATATGATTAAGGGTTACTATAGTATAATAGTTATTTGTTGTTTTTACCTTGATAAGAAGTCCTTGTTTTTAGCTCTTTATCAATCATTGATAATACACCTAGCTTATTCAAGCTCCATTTTGGCTCGTGAAGTAAGTCTTTTTTCCCATCTCCGGTCACCCTATGAACAATCATATCCTTTGGAAGTAGTTCCAGTGAATCAACTACTAAAGAAACATATTCTTCTTTGTTCATTATGGAAAATGGATTTTTTATATAGTAATTGTATAGATCTGTGCCTCTTTGAATGTATAGAGAATGTAGTTTTACTCCCCAAGTAGATGTATTTCCTACATATTTTACAGTTTCAAGTATTTCCTCTGAACTTTCACCGGGTAGTCCAATTATTATATGAGTTACTGCCTTTATATTTCTTGATTTCAATTTTTCTATTGCATCATTATATATAGATAAGGGATATCCTCTTCTAATAAATTTAGCTGATTTTTCATGAATGGTTTGGAGACCTAATTCAATCCATAGATAAGTCTCATTATTTAAATCTTCCAATAGCTGAAGCACATTTTCATCCAAGCAATCAGGTCTTGTAGCTATGGCTAGTCCTACTACTCCTTCCATATTTATGGCTTCATAATATAGTTTTCTAAGTTTGTCAACAGGAGCATAGGTGTTTGTAAAGTTTTGAAAATATGCAATATATTTGTCTGTATTCCATTTCTTTAAAAGTAATTTTTTCTGCTGTTCTATTTGTTCTTCTATAGAATCAAGCCTAGACCCCGCAAATTCTCCAGAGCCTTCTTCACTACAAAATATGCAACCCTTATTTCCTATTGTTCCATCCCGGTTTGGACAGGTAAAGCCACCATCTAGGGATAGCTTCATCACCTTTTGTCCAAATTCCTTTTTTAGTTCATCATTCAATCTATTGTAGCCCATTCTTAATTTCCT
This sequence comes from uncultured Tissierellaceae bacterium, assembly GCA_964539425.1. Lineage (GTDB taxonomy): Bacteria > Bacillota > Clostridia > Tissierellales > Tissierellaceae > JAVKTS01. The sequence goes on from CAZIII010000099.1 coordinate 6,530, forward strand.
TGTACAGCTAATGCAATTCTCTTTAGTGCATCTTCTAGGACTGACCTTGGGCAAGCTATATTGAACCTGAAATAACCATCTCCACCAGTACCAAAGTCTTTCCCATTATTTAATAATACCTTACCCTTTTTAACTAAGAGTTCATTTACTTCATCAGAGGTCTTGCCTAGTTTATTGAAATCCAGCCACATTAAGTAGGTACCATCGGGCTTATATGCTACTACTTCTGGAATATTCTTTTTAATATATTCTGTTGTAAAATCTGCATTTCCTTCTATATACTCTAATACTTCTTCCAACCATTCCTTGCCATATTTATATGCTGCTTCAAATGCTGAAACAGAAAGGGTATTAGCATGATGAAGACCCAAAATATCTATGGCTTGATTATATACTTTTCTCATATCTTCATTTGGAATAATAGCTATAGAGGCAAATAAACCTGCAATATTGAAAGTTTTACTAGGCGCCATAAAAGTAATAGTATTCATTTCAAGATCCCTTGATATGGAAGCTATTGGTATATGTTTATGATTTTTATATATTATGTCTGAGTGTATTTCATCTGATAATATAACCATATTGTTTTCAAGACATATTCGTCCATACTCTTCAAGTTCTTCCTTTGTCCACACTCTACCTACAGGATTATGAGGGCTACAAAATATAGCCATTTTAGTTTTTTCACTAATTTTACTCCTCATATCATCAAAATCCAATATATATCTATTTCCATCAAAGACTAAATGATTTTCAACTGCCACCCTATTATTATTATTTAATATTTTATAGAAGGGATGGTATACTGGTGATTGCAATAATGCCTCATCATTTTCTTCAGTAAATGCCCTTACTGCAATACCAATTGCGGGAACAACCCCAGGTACAAAAGTTATCCATTCCTTTTCTATCTTCCAATTATGTTTGTCATAGATCCAAT
>CAZIII010000100.1:0-7439 GCA_964539425.1 uncultured Tissierellaceae bacterium
GTGCTGAAGGCATCTAAGCACGAAGCCCCCCTCAAGATAAGATTTCCCATCACATAAGTGAGTAAGACTCCAGGAAGACCACCTGGTAGATAGGTCTCAGGTGAAAGAGTAGTAATACTTGAAGCTAAGAGATACTAATAAGTCGAGGACTTGACCTAAAAGTACAAAGTGAAAACTAAGTACAACTGAAATATATTGCAGAAGTAGTTTTCGTCTGGTGACGATAGCGAGATGGACACACCTGTTCCCATACCGAACACAGAAGTTAAGCATCTCAACGCCGATGGTACTTGGGTGGCAACGCCCTGGGAGAGTAGGAAGTTGCCAGGCTACATAAAGAGTTCTATTACGATTGATTCGTAGTAGGACTTTTTTTTATGACCTAACTTAGCGAACGTAGTAAGCTTTAGTAGGTCAAACGCAACGAGAACCAAATCTATACGACCTTAGGGAGTAAATAGATTTGAGTTTCGAGACTGAGGAAAATGACCTAACTTAGCCAATAAATTCACATTAATTGTACTATATAGATTAAAATGATATACTAGGTAATAATAAAGTCAGACTTATTAATTGGTTTTGTATAAGGGAGTGGAATTATGTCTAAGAAAATATTTGATTTTGATGATTTGATTAATTCTTTATATTTAGGAATTATAGTAGTAGATAAAAAATATAAAATAAATTTTATTAATAAAGAGACTTTATTGCAAGATAGAGGAATTCATGGAGAATAATAAAGATTATGAAATACACACATTAAACTTCAATGATAGATCTATTATTATAGAAAAAAGAAAAATCCAAAAGGGTAGTTCAAGTGAAGGAGTATATATTTTTATTCAGAAGTTTAAATATTATAAAGATATTATTAGACAATTTGATGATGAGATAGCTACATCTTCCTTAATAAGTACAGTAATGGAAGCCACAAACGATGCTATTGTTTATGTTAATAAGGATGGCTATATAGAGATGTTAAGTAATACCTATGCAGAGTTTTTAGGCGTAAATAGAGATAATGCCATTGGCAAACATGTACGAGACATTATAGAAAATACGAGGATGGATATTGTAATAAAAACTGGGATACCTGAAATTGCTCAAGTACAAGAAATTAAAGGCAAGAATATGATTGCTACTAGGATTCCAATATTTGCAAACGGTAATATAGTAGGTGCTGTAGGCAAAGTTTTGTTTAAAAATGTAGATGAATTAAAATCTTTATATATGAAGATAAATAATATTGAAAAAGAACTAAATCTATATAAAGAAGAATTTAAGAAAGTAAACAATGCAAAATATGCTTTAGATAATATAATAAGTGTAAGTAAGCCTATGGAAGAATTAAAAGAACTTACAAAAAAGGCTGCAAAAACTAGTTCCAATGTTTTAATTTTAGGTGAATCTGGAACTGGTAAAGAGCTGTTTGCCCATGCTCTCCACAACAATAGTAGGCGGATAGATGCACCTTTTATAAAGGTAAATTGTGGTGCAATTCCTTATGAGTTAATTGAATCAGAATTATTTGGCTACGAAGAAGGGTCTTTTACAGGAGCTAAAAAAGGTGGAAAAATTGGTAAGTTTAAAGCTGCAGACGGAGGAACAATTTTTTTAGATGAAATAGGCGATTTGCCTATGAATATGCAAGTAAAACTATTGAGAGTTCTTCAAGATAAGGAAATAGAAAGGATAGGTTCCAACTTTTCAGAAAAAATAGATGTAAGAGTTATAGCTGCAACTAATAAAGATTTAGAAAAAATGATAGGGGATGGAATGTTTAGATTAGATTTATACTACAGATTAAATGTAGTAAATATAAAGATTCCTCCACTAAGAGAAAGAAAAGATGATATAACTATTCTTGCTAAATATCTAGTAAATAAGATATCAAAGGGAGAAAATATTCGAGTAGATAAAATATCAGATAATGCATTAGAATACTTAAAAAATTATAATTGGCCTGGTAATGTAAGGGAATTAGAAAATATATTAGAAAGAGCAATAAACTTTTTGGAAAATGAAATAATAATAAAACCTGAACATTTACCTTCCAAGATCACAGGTATAGTTGGAGATAAAAAGATAAAAAGTTTAAAAACTATATTAGAAGAAGTAGAAAAACAATCCATAATAGATAGTTTAATAATTTCTAATGGAAATAAAACTTTAGCTGCAAATACCTTAGATATCTCTAGAACTAGTTTATATGAGAAGATTTCAAAATATAACATAGATATTTAATGATATATTACTATCAATTGAAAGAATTGTCAGAAAAAAGTACATTAAGGTAGGAAGTAAGAAATTGTTGTAAGGCAAACCGTACACTTGATTAAACTAAAGCATAATAGTGTAAACTTTTTCTTACATAAATATAAAATTAAATAAATAGATATAAAAATATTATTTTGAAACAAGTGTATTTAATGAAAATACACTTGTTTTTTTTGTATAAATAGGTATTTTTAGATAAAAAACTAACATAATGACAAATCTCAGTGGCACAGAATTTGCAATATTAGTTGCAAAGTAAATAAAAAATAGGAGGTATACAGAAATGTTAGAAAAAAAAGTATGTATAGTAACAGGTGCAGCAAGTGGTATTGGGCTAGCAGTTGCAGAATCCTTAGCTAAAGATGGTGCTAATGTTGTTATGGCAGATATTAATGAAGAGGGATTGAAGAGCGCATCAGAGAGAATAGGTGCATCATATTTTAAAACTGATTTGAGCAAAAGAGCAGATTGTAAAGCTTTAGTTGACTTCACTATAGAAAAATTTTCAAAAGTAGATATACTTGTTAATGTTGCTGGAATACAAACTGTTTCACCTATTGAAGATTTTCCTGAAGACAAATGGGACTTTATGATGAACTTAATGCTAACAGTTCCATTTTTGTTAACTAAGTATGTATGGAATTCAATGAAAGAACAAAAATGGGGAAGAATTATTAACTTAAATTCTATTCATGGATTAGTTGCTTCAGAATTTAAAGTAGCATATGTTTCTGCAAAACATGGCTTATCAGGATTAACAAAAACTACAGCTTTAGAAGGAGGACCACATGGAATAACTGTAAATTCTATTTGTCCTGCTTATGTAAGAACTCCTTTAGTAGATAATCAAATTACTGCACAAGCAGAATCCCATGGAATCTCAAAGGAAGAAGTTGTTGAAAAAATTATGTTGCAAAAAGCAGCAGTAAAGAAATTAATAGAACCAGAGACTATAGGAGACGTAGTTAAATTCCTATGCTCAAAAGCAGGAGACCATATAACTGGATCCACAATGACAATAGATGGTGGTTGGACTGCTGGTTAGGAAATAGATAATATTTTTCTAGAGATAAATAAATTTGAATAAAAGAAATGGGGAAATAAATTATGCTAGGTATTATAATTGGATTGGTATTATTGATGTTCTTAGCGTACAGAGGATATTCTATTATTTGGGTAGCACCTTTATGTGCCTTAGTAGTTGCATTAACTGGTGGACTTGAATTACTTCCAGCATATAAAGATACTTATATGACTGGTTTCGTAGGTTTTACAAAATCTTGGTTCCCTGTATTTATGTTAGGTGCTATATTTGGTGCATTAATGGATTATACTGGAGCAGCTAAGTCCATAGCAAAATGGCTTACAAAGGTACTAGGACCAAAGAGAGCCATCCTTAGTGTAGTAGTTGGATGTGCTGTATTAACTTATGGTGGTATATCTTTATTCGTAGTTGTATTTGCTATGTATCCTTTAGCATTAGACTTGTTTAGAGAAGCTAATATCACTAGAAAGATCATACCTGGAGCAATAGCTCTTGGTTCATTCACATTTACAATGACTGCAGTACCAGGTACACCACAAACTCAAAACTTAATTCCTATAGATTATTTTCATACAACACCTACTGCAGCACCGATAATGGGAATAACGGCAGCTATATTTATTTTCGCTTTAGGATATGCATATTTACTTTGGAGGGAAAAGAAGTTTACAGCTAAGGGTGAAGGCTTTATAGAGCCAGAAAAGAAAGGTAATGCAAATGTTGAATCTGAATCACAAGTACTACCGAATCCATTTATTTCATTTTTACCTTTATTAACTGTAATCCTTACATTAAACCTATTTGGTTGGGATATAGTAGTTGCATTACTTGCAGGGGTAATTATGGCAATGATAACTAACCCTCATAAATATTTAGGATTTACAAAATCCATAAGCACAGGTGCAACTTCATCAATAACTGCAATAATAAATACATCCGCAGCAGTTGGATTTGGTGCTATAGTAAAAACAGTACCAGGCTTCAAAACCTTAACAGATATGTTATTGGGAATAAAAGGATCTCCACTTATTTCTGAAGCAGTTGCAGTTAATCTTTTAGCTGGTGCAACGGGATCAGCTTCTGGTGGTATGGGTATAGCGCTAGAAGCATTAGGAGAAAAATACTATCAACTAGCATTAGAAACAGGAATAAGTCCTGAGGCTTTCCACAGAGTAGCATCCTTAGCATCTGGAGGGCTTGATACATTACCTCATAATGGAGCGGTACTAACACTACTTGCTGTTACTGGATTAACTCACAAGGATTCATATATAGATATATGTGTTACATCACTAATATTACCAGTATTATCATCAATACCAGCAATAATACTTGCAAGTTTAGGAATATACTAAAAGATTAATAAGATACCCACTTAAGATTAAATTAAGTGGGTATCTTATAATATAGCTACAGATATTTTGAAAGTGAGGTTGAATAATGAAGATAGAGAATATAAAAAAGATAGGGATAGCAGGTGCAGGTACAATGGGTTCAGGTATAGCTCAAATATTTGCAAGAAAAGGATATGAAGTAGTAGTGACAGATATGAAGGAAGAGTTCTTGGAAAATTCCAAAAAGCTAGTATCTATATTTAATAGTAGTTTAATCGAAGAAGGGTTAATGGCAGAATCAGAGGTTGAAAATACAGTAAACAACATAAAATATAGTATTGATAAAAAGGTATTTTCAGATTGTGATGTGATAATAGAAGCTATTATAGAAAAGATGGATATCAAACAAGATTTTTGGAGGGAAGTAGAAGAAATTGCTAGACCAGATGCTATTTTTGCAACCAATACATCAGGTCTTAGTATTACAGAAATATCTAAAAAGGTAGAAAGTAAAAGTAGGTTTATTGGAATGCATTTCTGGAATCCACCTCATATCATACCATTAGTTGAGTTGATTAGAGGCGATGGTACTAATGATGAAACAGTAAATATATTATTAGAATTAGTTAAGAGAATTGATAAGGAACCAGTAGTAGTACAAAAAGATGCTCCTGGATTTATAGGTAATAGGATACAATTTGCAGTATTTAGAGAGGCCTTAAATATAGTAGAACAGGGCATAGCTACATTTGAAGATGTTGATCGCGCAATGAAATACGGCCCAGGATTTAGATATCCAATAATAGGACCATTACAAACAGCTGATTTAGGCGGATTAGATACATTCTATTATATTTCTTCATATCTATTTAATGACTTATCTGATGTAAAAGAACCACAGGAAGTATTAAAGAATTTGATGGATAATAAAGAATTAGGTGTTAAATCAAAGAAGGGTTTCTATGATTATTCAGATGGTAAGGATGAGGAAGCTATAAAGAACAGAGATAAGATGTTTTTCAAGATGTTAAAACATATACACAATGCTTAATATGAAATAGAGCTTAGGGGCTCTATTTTTAGGTACTTCTTTAACATTAACTAAAATATAGAAGCAATATTAATTTTTCGTCAATGCATCAAAGTAAACTATTTCTATATTAACCCTTATGGAGTAGAATGATATAGGATATCTTCTTAGTAAATATCATCTAAATATTGTATAATAAAATAACAAATAAAAAAAGTCATAAATTAGATAATGGGATGTGATAATTATGGAATCCTTTATTACAAGTGATGGTGTAAATATTTATTATGAATTAAAAGGAGAAGGAGTAGCAATAGTCTTTATCCATGGTTTTACAGAGGATCATAATTCATTTAGGATACAGCAAAGGGTATTATCTAAAAAATATAAAGTGATAACCTATGATTTAAGAGGTCATGGTATGTCAGATAGGATAGACCATGGACTAAATATGGAAAGGTTTGCAATAGATTTAAGGGAACTTATAGATTATCTAAAATTGGGAAAGGTAATTCTAGTTGGATGGTCAATGGGAGTATCTATTATATTCGAATATGTAAATTTATATGGACTAGAAAAATTATCTAAGTTATGCATTATAGATAAAGGGCCAAAGGTTATAAACAATGACAACTGGAAATTAGGTCTATACCATGGACAATATACCATGGCAGATGCTTTAAATGATTTAGCTTTAATAGAAAGTAACTGGATGAAATTTGCAGAAGGATTTATAAAAACCATGGCACCATATTTTAATGATAAAGAAATGAAAATAGCCATGGATAAGATGGAAAGTAATTCACCTCATGTGATGTATGGTGTTTGGAAATCTTTGGTTGAAAAAGATTATAGATTTATTCTAGATAAAATTACTATACCTACTTTAATACTATTTGGAGAGAAAAGTACACTTTATTCAGTCAAAGTAGGAGAATACTTACATCAAAAAATTAAAAACTCTAAATTAGAAATATTTGAAGATTGTACCCATTTATTAGTATTAGAAAACCCTATTAGGATTAATAGGGTTTTAGAGGAGTTTATTAATAATAAAACTCGTAATCCTTAATTAAAAATCTTTCGACTATGGATTTAATATAATCCATTGTAGTATTTCTTGCATCATCGTATGATATTTTATTTCTTAAGACTCTTTTTAACATACCTTCAAAGATTAGAAGAGTCATGTCGTTTAACTTATCTGCATCTTCAGATCTTATAAACCCTTCATCTACACACCCTATCACAATCGTTTCTCCTCTTTTATTGATATCCCTTTTTAATAGCATTGTAGATATATTTTCATTATTAATTTTTAAGTCCAAAGGAAAAAGGTTATAGTATTCACCTATATAGTGTTCTATATCCTTATCTAAATTTGGAAAAAATATAGCATTATAAATTTCTGGATTATCAAAGGAATAATCACAAAAACATTCCCACACTTTAAGGAATATATCCATAGAATTTTTAGCATCCATTAAGTATGTATTTAGAGCATGGGCGTAGTCTTTTATACTCCTCATAGATGCATAGAAAATTAAATGATCAAGGTTTTCAAAATAATTATAAAGGGTTGCACTATTATATCCAGCCTTATCAGCTATCTTTCTTAAAGTTATTCCTTCAATTCCATCCTCATCAATTAACTCTTCTGTTGCATTAATAAAATAGAGCATCATTCTTTTTTTTTGTATTTCTTTTTTTGACACCATCATATCACCAATCACAATTTATTTTACATCTAATA
>CAZIII010000101.1:0-7353 GCA_964539425.1 uncultured Tissierellaceae bacterium
TGCTAGGCTATATAGAAAAGAAAAAAAGGTTCATTACTTCGGTAATGAACCTTTTTTGTGTTTAAATTTATCCTATTAAAGGCATATCTTTTTGAATAGGTATTCCAAATCTAACTGTCATATCCCATCCATCTGCAGGAAAAGCTCCCTGACATATCTCAATATCACCTTGTGCTGACATATAGATATAAGCATCTGTCTCATCCCATCCATAAGCATCCACAATAAGTTTTTGCATATCTTTGGCTGCTAGGATTAAAGCTTCTTCATAAGTCCTTGCATTTGACATTGTATACCATTTTTCATCATTTCTATGAACTGGTCTATTAATTTTAAAATCCTTAATAATATCCAATTTAACTTTAACTCTTCCAGGTATTTCAAGTCCAGCACCTGAAATTTCTCCATCTCCCATATTTGCATGTAAATCTCCTAATTGAAAAAGAGCTCCCTCCACATTAACAGGGAAATAAGCTGTAGTACCCTTTACAATTTTTTTATTATCAATATTACCACCATGGTCTCCCCACATTCCACAAGGCACATCTTCACCCTTAGGTGCTACTCCAATAACTCCAACCATTGGATCAATTGGAAACTCAATATTATTAAATTGAGCCATGCCATCTTTAATTTCAACTCTTCTAGTTCTAGATTCAGAAGTATCACTTAAAGGACCTGTATCGGGTATAGTGGTTCCAGTAGCTGTATCAGCAACTTGGATATCCAAAATCTCTACAACCAAAACATCACCAACTTCAGCACCTTGAACATAAACAGGTCCTGTAGCTGGGTTAACTTGATTCATATCAATTGTAGTAATTAACTGATCCTCACTTGTAACCTGATTTGAAAAACAATCTAATGTAATAAATTCAACCGTCTCCCCTACTTCTACTTTTTCTACAGGTTTATTATTCTTAGAAAAACTAAAAACATAGTCTGTAATAACTTTTTCACTCATAATATCCTCCCTAATAGTATAATTGTATGAAAATTCTAATTATTACAATGTTATCATATATATAATAATTATTAAACCTAATAAGAGTAATAAATAAGTTTGAAAAGGGTAAATAATATTATATAGTATAAGTAGAGGTGAGAAAATGAGAGTATCAATTATTTATTATTCAGGAACAGGATGTACAGAAAAGATGGCAAAAATAATAGAAGATGAATTATCCAAAAATGATGAGCTAGATATCGTTTTAAAAGAGGTTAAAAATGCAGAAATAGAAGATATTGAGTCTTCAGAAATAATATTATTTGGAAGTCCAGCACTGGGACCAGAGAGGGTTGAAGAATATGTGATGGAACCCTATATACAATCCACAAAGGAATTATTTAAAGAGAAGAAATTTGGTCTATTTGGATCCTATGATTGGGGAGACGGTAAGTGGATGAGGGATTGGGTTGAGAGAATGAAAGAATATGGTGGATTAGTTCATAAGGATGGTTGTATAGTTAGATTATATCCTGACGAAGAGGATGAAGTTAAAATAAGAGAATATGCTAAGGACATTATATAGTAATGGTTTATAGGTTTAAAAGTCTATTCAAGGGTATATATCTATTGTGCGTAAAATAATGAAAATTGAAAGGGGATTATATTATATGAAATCTTTAAAAGGTACTAAAACAGCAGAAAATTTAATGATCTCATTTGCGGGAGAATCACAAGCAAGAATGAGATATTCCTATTATGCAGGAGAAGCAAGAAAAGCAGGTTATGTTCAAATAGCTAATATATTTGAGGAAACTGCAGATGATGAGAGAGCTCATGCAAAAACATTTTATAAATTCTTAAAAGATGATTTTGAGGGAGAAGCAATTGAGATAAAAGCTAGCTATCCTGTAACTTTATCTGATGATACATTAGTTAACTTAGCAGCTGCTGCTGCAGGAGAACAAGAAGAAGCAGAAGAGATGTATCCTGAATTTGCAGATATAGCAGATGAAGAAGGATTTGAAGAAATTGCTTATAGATTTAGAGAAATTTCAGAAGTAGAAGAGAGACATGAAGCTAGATTCAGAAAACTTATAAAAAACATTGAAGAAGGAAAAGTATTCAAAAAAGATGAAGAAGTAGAATGGAAATGTAACAATTGTGGATATGTTCACACAGGAAAAGAAGCTCCTGAAGAATGTCCAGCATGTGTACATCCTAGAGATCACTTCGAAGTTTTTGTTGAAACATATTAATACTTAAGAAGTCTTAAAATCCTGCTATATATAGCAGGATTTTTTATTATGTCAAATATTAAATATAAAGATAGATGATATAGTCAAAATAGGAAATTTTATGTTATAATATCTAATAGAAACAGATAGGTAGGTATGGAGATGAAAAAAACTATAATTATTATATTAACAGTTTTACTGGTCTTAGGAATTTATCTTAAAAAAGATAATATTAATATTTTAGGAGAAAAAATAGATGAATTTAATATGGTGAACTCCTATGATAGATTAGAAGAGAGCAAGTTTGGTATTTTTAAAGATAGAATAATACATTGGACTGGAGATAAGGTTGAAATCTCTAAAATAGATGGAGAAGAATTATTGAGTTTAGGGATGAATATAGATGATCCTTTAATCCAATATGGAAAAAATTATATCTATTTTGCTAATCCAGAAGAGGGACAAATATACTTTGTTAACGAAAAAGCAGAAATAGTCGAAAGAATTGAAACTGGAAAAAAGATATTTAGTATAAAAGAAGTTGGGGATTATCTTGTATATCATAATAAGGAAGATTCTGAAGAATCCATTGGGATAGTAAATAAAAAAGGTGAAAAAGTTATGAGATATGAATTTCCAGAGGAGAATATTTTGGACTATAATATTGATCAATCAGGAGAAATATTAGTTCTATCTAAATTAGAATTGGAGGATGGGAGTATAAAATCCTGTGTTGAAAAATATGAATCAGGATCAAAATCAGAAAATCTTTACTTTCAAGATGAAATTATAATAGACATTCAATTGATAGACAAGAATGATGTTATATTAGTATCTGATAGCAATATTTATCGGGTTAAAGCGCAGGAAATATTATGGAAACAGGAATTTGATTTAATAAAGGATATTAAATTCGAATCAAATAAGATATATATATTATATAGTAATTATTTAGAAATATTAGATTTAAATGGAAAATCAGAAGAAAAGATGGATTTTAATGAAGACTATTCAAATATTCAAATGAAAAAAACTGGTATTCGTGGATTGGATATTATACTAAATTCATCAGCTAGATTTACATTAATAAAGAGCAATGGTGATATTGTCACAAAAAAACAAATTGTAGAACAAGTTGATTTTTATGAGGATTATTATTTTGTCTTAGATAGTAAAAAATATGGAAAATATGATATTGTGAGAAGAGTTTTAGAAATTGAAAAAGAAGAAGAGAAGTAGGGGAGAATATGCTAGAATTATATGAAAGTATACATAAATACTTTGTTACACCTTCTGGAAATGCAAATTTTTTAGGAAAATTAATAAAAGTAGCTTTTATCATAATTATTACAAAAATTGCTGTAAGATTACTATCCAGTTTTGTTGAAAGTTCATTTAGAATAGGAAGTAAATTAGAAATACAAAATGAAAAAAGAGCTGAGACATTAATGAGAACAGGTAAGAATATAGTAAGAGCTTTATTATATTTTTATGCAATACTTATGACTTTAGAAACTTTTAATGTGGATACAAGATCAATACTAGCAACAGCAGGAATTGGTGGAGTTGCAATAGGTTTTGGAGCTCAGTCTCTAGTTAGAGATGTACTTTCCGGATTCTTTATATTACAAGAAAACTCTTTCTCAGTAGGAGATTATATTGAAATAAAGGGAATGGGAGGAATAGTAGAGGATATGTCTCTACGTCTAACCAAAATAAGAGATTTTAATGGAGATCTTTATATTATACCAAATGGAGAAGTACAGGTAATAATAAATAGAAGCAAGGGAGCTTTAAGAGCTTATGTTCTACACTCTATAGCTTATGAAGAAAATATAGATGATGCTATAAGAGTATTAAATCAGGTGTGTGATAATATTAATAAAGAATTTGAATGTAGTTTAACTAGAGCGGCTCAAATAGATGGAGTGGAAAACTTAGGTGATTCAGGTATAGATATTAGAATAACCGCCATGGTACAGGGAAGATATAATAAATGGGATGTGGAAAGAGCTATTAGAAAGCAGGGTAAAGAAGCTTTGGAAAGAGCAGATATAGAAATACCATATCCAAGATTAGTTACAATTAATAAGGAGGAGTAATATGATACTTAAATATGATATTGGAGATATTATAACCTTGAAAAAGGGTCATCCTTGTGGTGAAAATAAATGGGAGATTTTGAGAAGAGGAGTTGATATTAAACTTAAGTGCTTAGGTTGTGATAGACAAATTATGATTCCAAGAATTGATTTTGAAAAACGAGTGAGAAAGATAAAAGATGGAGAAAAATTTGTAAGTATTATTCATTATAAGGGAAGAGAAGACTAATAGAAGATAGAGGGGATTGAATTTAGATAAATTCAATCCCTGTAATATGTAGGAGGAGTTTATGAGTAATAGCAAGAAATTATTTAAATATGCAGATAGAGAATTAGGATTTGCAAGTTTTTTTGGAATATTAACATTAATGATAATATTTTTTACTAAGAATTCAGGTTTCTTTAGAATAATAGGAATAGTAATGGGAGTGATTACTTTTGCTTTAGCAGGATATTCTTTGGTAAATGTGAATAAAAAAAGAAAGATTCTAAAAAATATGGAAGAAATAGAGAAACGAGAGGCCTATAAATCTCATAGTAAATTATATTTTGTCTTAAATGGCATAGTATTTCATGAAATAATTGAGAAAATAGATGGGAAACAGCCTTTAATGGGAATAGATGAAATAGGAATATTTACTTATTTAGAAGATAAAAAACAAGATAGACAGGGTAATATACCTAGTACTAGAATAGAATTAAATGTAGAAAAGCTAAATATTACATTTAAGACTTTGAAATACAATAGATATTTAGAAGGAAAAGGGTTAGAACTGGAAAATATATTTAGAGAGCCAGAATCAAAATATGCACTGTCCTTTGACAAACAAGACAATGGATTTATTTTTCAAAGATATAAATAAATAATAATGGGAGGCTTTTTATGAAAATAGTAGTAGCATTAGGTGGAAATGCTTTAGGGGATAATCCAGAAGATCAGTTAAAAGGAGCAGAAAAATCTGCAAAAATAATAGTGGACTTAATTGAAGAAGGGCATGAGTTAGTTATAACTCATGGGAATGGGCCTCAAATAGGAATGATAATAAATGCATTTGAAAGTGGTAAAAAAATAGATTCTGGAATATTTAAAATGCCTTTTCCAGAGGCAATAGCAATGAGTCAAGGATATATAGGCTATCATTTACAGAGAAAACTCAATATGGAATTAAGAAAACGTAAAATAGAAAGACCAGTAGTTTCCCTTGTAACAGAAATAATTGTAGACAAAAATGATAAGGCATTTAAAAATCCAACAAAGCCAATAGGATCTTTCCATACAAAAGCTGAAGCAGAAGAATTAATGGAAAAAACTGGATATATATTTAGAGAAGATTCAGGTAGAGGATATAGAAGAGTTGTAGCCTCACCATCTCCTAGGGAAGTTGTAGAGATAGATAGTATAAAAACCTTAATAGATAGTGGTAATATAGTAATTACTGCAGGTGGAGGTGGAATACCAGTCTATAGGGAAGGAGAAGATTTAGTTGGGATTGATTGTGTAATAGATAAGGACTTTGCATCAGCAATACTGGCTGAGCAGTTAGATGCGGACTATTTAGTGATATTGACTGAAGTGGACACAGTATGTTTGAATTTTAATACAGAAAACGAAAAATTATTATATGAAATCAAAGTGGATCAGATAGATAGATATATTGAAGAGGGACATTTTGCTCCAGGATCCATGTTGCCCAAGGTTAAAGCAGCAGGATATTTTGCAAGTATAGATGGTAAGAAATCGCTTATAACATCTCTAGAAAATGCAACGGCAGGACTTAATGGGAAAAATGGTACTATTATAATAAAATAAAAAATATAAAAAAGATTTGATTTAAATGTTTAGAAAAGAAAATACTGGATATAATATAAATACAATCATAAAATATAATTTAATTAGAGATATTATTTTAATTTTATGATTACATAAAACTTGAAGTTAGTTGAGTTTATCTTTTAATCAAAATAAGAACAGGATAATAAAAAAGATAAGTAAAGATTTTAGAATCAAATATAAAATGTTTGTAAAGTAAAATAGTTTAGAAGTAAATTAAGTATAAACCAGTAAGTTGAAAAAATGGTAAGCTAAAGACTCTATTAAAAGTAGAAAAGCTTAAATGGGACATTTAATTCAACAAAAATGGTAAGGAGAAGATAATATAGTAGAAAAATTAAATAAGATGGGTTTTTTAGACTTAGCTAACAATTTCAAGTTTTATTTTAAATAAAGGATGTTTTCTAATTATTATTATAGAAAACATCCATTTATTATGTCTTTAAGATAGCTAGAAGTGTTTGGACCTATCGCCACCAATGAGTTTTGCCCTGGTTCTAATCATACTAAGATTAGCATATCCAATTTTTTTGGTCTCAGATCTAACAACAACTCCTATTCTATCTGGATCCAGATGCATACCAATAAAAACATCTCCAATATCAATTCCAGCAGCGACTCTTTCTACTCTTTCAACTACAACAGCTTTTTTGAATAAATCCATTGCAGCAGTTGAAAATCCACCTCCAGCTTCAGCAATGGGAAGTACATTGATAGGCATTAAGTTATATTTTGCAGCATAATCCTCTTCTACAACAAGAGCACGATTAATGTGCTCACATGACTGAACTATTGGAAATAATTGATTTGCCTTTGCTATTTGATAAAAAACATTAACAAGGGTTTCGGCTACATTCATATTAGTAGCAGAACCTAAATCCTCACCTATTATTTCACTTGTACTACCACCTAATATGATAGCATCTCCCTTTTTTAAATTAGCTGACTGGATAAGTTCACTTGTCACTCTATTCATTTGATCTTTCAATAAATCTAAATCCATTTTAAAACCTCCAATTTATAAATAATCATCTTCACACTAATTATAACACACAAAATAAAACACTTACATATTTCACAATTAATTCAAAAAAGTTTTTACTTATATATTAGAAAAATGGCTTGCATAGAATAGTTATAGGTGTTATAATTATTCAGTAATCCTTGCTCTATTATTTAAATAGAGCCGATTAGTCCATAGGGAGGTGACTAGAATGAGAAAGTATGAAGGAGTAT
>CAZIII010000102.1:0-1506 GCA_964539425.1 uncultured Tissierellaceae bacterium
CAGCATAGTTTCCACCAACATTAGCACCTGTAACATCTGTACCTGCATATGAAGGCAAACTCACATATTCAACATTTTTATTATACATTGCATTTACATAGTTTACACCAGATTCAAATCCATATTGATAGTTTACGTTGGATGGGAATGCAATACCATTTACAACTGCAACCTTATTTGTTTTAGTCTCCAAAGCTGCAGCCATACCTGCTAAGAATCCACTTTCTTCTTCAGCAAAAGTCATGGCATATACATTGTCAAACAATTCTACTTCACCTTGTTTCTCTGGGAATGAGTCAATTAGAATAAATTTTTTCGTTGGATTTTCCACTGCTATAGCTGAAACACCAGCAAATTGAAATCCAGGTGTAACAATTACATCATAATCTGCTACAATATCTGCTACTGCTTGAACTGCTGCAGCTGGGTCTCCAGTAGGTTCCTTTACTGCCTTTACAGTTGCAGAAGGATTTGCTTCAATGAACTTTAATATACCATTGTAATTATCTTCATTGAAAGATCCATCATCTACTCCAGAAGGACTACTAACTATTGCAATTTTTAATCCATCTCCTGATCCTGCTGGTTTTGAGCATCCGCTTAGTAACACTGATACTAATAGAGCTAATAGTAATACCTTTGTTAAAATACTTTTCTTGTTCTTCATAAATTTACCCCCTCAATTTAACTGTTAGTATATTTTAATTTTTAAAACCTAAACCCTACTTTGAATCCTCGAGATTCAAATGCTTTTTCAAAATCTTCTAATTCATATAAATCAATAGGTGGGAATTGTATTAAACCTAGCTTTAGTAATTGTAAGGCTGGTTCAAAGGGACCACACCTACTTCCTTTGATAGTAATCTCATTCACTACAAAATCACTCATATCAACTTCAACTTTTCCTGCATAGGTGGTTTTAATAACAATAGTTCCTTTTTTTCTTACTAGCTTTTGTGCTGTTAATATTCCAGATGGAGAACCAGATGCATCTATAACGACTTCATAGGTTTCTTCTGGACTTGTAGTTACCTTTGCAAAGGAACTGAATAAACTTAGTTTCTCTTCATGTTTACCAATTATAGTTAAGTCAGCTCCTGTCAAAGATACTACTTGGGAAATCATATATGCAAGTCGCCCATCTCCAATGATTCCAACCTTAGTGGAAGGTTTTATATGCACTTGCTCCAAAATCTCCAAAGCTGCTGCAAGAGGCTCTGTAAATATTGCAACTTCAGAGGGCACTTCTTCAGGTACTATATGCAATAGTTGGTTTTTCATGGTTATATACTGTGCAAAGGATCCATCCTTTCCAGAAATTCCTACTACTTTTCTATTTTCACAGTGAGTTGGCCTCCCAGTTTTGCAATAAATACAATGACCACAATTTTCATTGATTTCACCAACAACACGGTGACCAACTAGGGAAGGATCATCGGACTCTAGGACTTTCCCAACAAATTCATGACCTAATATACCTTTAAAATCAGGTCTATATCCTTTTAA
>CAZIII010000102.1:1606-7305 GCA_964539425.1 uncultured Tissierellaceae bacterium
GTTATATTTTCTCTGTTTTTATCAACTGAACCCTGTATATCATGTATGGCTATTTCCCCACCAATACCTGTACACCAATTGGTTATAATACCTATAGCAGAATAACACATACCAAGTTCCTTTGCAAAAACTACTTCAGGGACTGAAGTCATCCCTACAACATCACCAATATTTTTATAAATTTTTATCTCACTGGCTGTTTCAAATCTTGGACCTTCAGTACATATATATACAGCCTCTCCCTTAATATCTAAGCCTAATTCTTTAGAGAAATGATAAAACTTGTCTCTCATATTTTTACAATAAGGATCACTCATATCCACATGTTTTACAGGTTCGTCCCCTCCTTCAAAAAAAGTAACAGATCTTGATTTTGTGAAGTCAAGGAAATCATTTATCACTACTACATCTCCAGGACCATAGTTTTCATTGCATGATCCTACTGCTGCTGTTGCATAAATATATTTTACCCCATATTCTTTTAATGCCATCATATTCGCCTTATAATTTATTAAATGAGGTGGCTTAGAATGTTCTTTCCCATGTCTAGCTAAAAAAACTATTTCTTCTCCATCTATGTTTACTACATCTAGTTCCACTTCACCAAATTTTGTTTTAACTTTCTCTACTCTACTATTGTGACTGGTGCCATATACCCCAGTCCCTCCAATTATCGCCTTCATATCTCTTCCTCCTCTCAATAAGTTTGGAATTTGGTGCCTGGCACCGAAATCCAAACTTATTTCAGTTTCAGTATGTTTTCTTTATAAGGTGCTCTTACAATGCCCTTTTCTGTGATTATTCCAGTAATATTTTCCCAAGGTGTTACATCAAAGGCTGGATTAAATACATTTATACCCTCTGGCGCAATTCTTATCCCATCTATATGAGTTACTTCAGAAGCATCTCTTTCTTCTATTTCAATTTCTTTTCCAGTTTCCATATCAAAATCTATCGTTGTAGTAGGTGCGACAATATAAAATGGAACATTGTAAGCCTTAGCCACTACAGACAACATAAATGTACCGATTTTATTTGCAGTGTCTCCATTGGAAGCTATTCTATCTGCACCCACTAAAATTACATCTATCTTTCCATCTCTTATTAATGTAGCTGCCACATTGTCAGGTATTAATTTTGATGGTATTTCTTCCTGTACCAACTCCCAAGCAGTTAGTTTTCCACCTTGAAGTCTTGGTCTTGTTTCATCAGCATAAACAAATATATTTTTTCCAGTATAATGAGCCTCTCTAACTACTCCAAGGGCAGTACCATATCCTACTGTAGCTAAAGCACCAGTATTACAATGGGTTAAAATAGTTGCCCCTTCTTTGATTATCTCATTTCCATGCTTTGCCATGGTTTTATTGGTTTCAATATCCTCTTGGAATATTTTATCTGCTTCTTCTCTTATTTTTTTATAAACATCTTCTATAGATGATGCTTTATTATCTTCCATAAGCTTCCTCATTTTTCCAATAGCCCACATTAAATTTACTGCTGTTGGTCTTGAGTTATTTAGTATTTCTAAAGCCTCATCCATTTTTGAAAAGAAAGCGTCCCTATCTTCTCCTAGAAATTCTTTTGCTGCTAAAACCACCCCATATGCAGCTGTTGCACCTATAGCAGGGGCTCCCCTAACTACCATATCTTTTATTGCAAACTCAACATCTCTATAATCCTTACATTGAAATATTTCATATATTGTAGGCAACTTCCTCTGATCTATTAAATATAATATATCATCCTTAAATTCTATAGTTTTTATCTCTTTCATTTTCTGCCTCCTTGGTTTAATTATTAATATATACAAGTCATTAAGTAATCCTATTTACCTTTAATTTAAATATTTCAGAATCAAAATAATCTAATGAGTAAAGAATCGGATAACCTTCTTTGTCATAATGTAACTGATGTAGCAATATAAAAAGTTTGTCATTAGCAACCTTTAAATGCTCAATCATTTCTTCCGTAGGTGTTGTTGGTATTATTTCAGTAGTGGCATAATCCATAATAATCCCAAATTTTTCTTTAATATAAGAAAATACAGATTCTGAATCAATATTATCTAGACCTTCATTGTTTACTAACTTTTTAGAAATAGTATCTACTAAATAGGCTGCAGCCTTTCCATCGGCAGTTCTAATTCTTTTTAAAGTGATAACCTTATCATCAGCTTCAAGTTTTAGTTTTTTTATCATATCCTTAGTTGGATATCCTTCTTCGACACCAACCCATATGGTACCTGGTTGATATCCAAAGCTTTCGATAATTTCTGTGATACTTTCTAGTTTTTCTAGTCCTGATTCAATTTGAATTGGTCTCTTGTTTACAAAAGTACCCTTCCCTTTTATCTTATATATTATCTTGTCCTGTTCAAGTAGTGCCAAAGCCTCTCTAATTGTATACCTACTTACTCCCAACATATTCATAAATGTGTTTTCAGATGGTAAAATATCATCTGCTTGAATTTCTTCATTATTAATATAATTCAATATTTCGTGCTTGGTCTTGGAGCTTAAAGAAACAGATTTACTGCCATTTCTCATCAAACTTTTTTCACTCCTCACTATCCATATATTAGCTGAATATTATTTTCTAACTTGCCCATATGTCTTAAATTTCTCAAGCATTAGAACCATCTCTTCTTCTGGAAGAATTACAGGTTCTCCAATGGCCTTTGTTCTATAGTATAACTCTGCACAATATTCAATTTCCTCTGTAATATTAAAAGCATTAGCCAGATCCTTAGCACCAGCTAAAAGTCCATGGTTAGCTAATAAAACAGCAAATCTATCTTTCATAGCTTCATATGCATTCTCAGCTAATTCCTTAGTTCCATAAGTTGCATATTTGGCACATCTAACATCAAGTCCTGCTAATGCAAGCATATAGTGCACCGGTGGTAAGGACCAGTTTAAACAGGCAAGAGTTGTTGCATACATAGTATGAGTATGAATTATAGCATCAATATCTTCCCTATTAGCATAAAAAATTCTATGCATATCGTATTCAGATGAAGGATCCTTAATGCCATCAACTTTGTTGCCATGGATATCGAGTACTACCACATCTTCAGGTTTTATTTCAAAATAATCTATTCCTGAAGGAGATATACACATTAAACCTTTCTCTCTATTATAAATACTTAAATTTCCACCAGTTCCCTTAGTAAGTCCAGATGTAACTAGTTTTTTCCCATATTCTACAATTTGCTCTCGTTCTTCTTGCATTAGCATTAAACCAACTCCCGACTTAATATTTTGAATAATTTTTAACTTGTCTGACATCTATAATTATAATTAAATGATACCACTTGCCAAATTTTCTGTCAATATTAGAATCATTTAAATTATAAGATGAAATTTATAAATAATTAGACAAAATGTAAAGAATATCAGTAAATTATATGAACACAAAGATTGAAGCCTTAGATAAAACGAAAAAGAAAAAATACATAAAAATGAAACAGCCATAACATTGTTTATGCAATGTATTTGGCTGTTTCATTTTTTAACTACCTTTTTTAACTAATAGATAAAAATAATATTAGGATTTTCTTCTGCTACATCTTCAAATACCTTAATTATTGATTCTCCATAATCTCCCATATTTCCTATTAGTTTATCCTTGTTTAATAATGTTATTTCAGTCCTTTGACTATAAGTACTTAATACATCCCATAGGGCATCAAGGTTATTTCCATAATACTCCTTGGCATTTAATTGATACTTTATATATAGATGTACCAACTCTTTACTTTTCATATATTTGCCATCAAGAATCACTTTATCCATATTTATTCACCACCATATAACAATTCAAAACTATCATAGTGATCAGCTGTATAATAAATTAACCCATCATTGGAGTAAACTATTCTTTCTGAGCCCCTATATCCACCTTCATAGTTAATATCACATTCGTAGTATTGTCTCTTCTCTTTCTTTGGCAATAATCCTTCCCTATTTCCAAATTTATCTCCACCTATGCTCATACCATCTGCCACATCCCATAAATTGCCCTCGCTTGACTCCCAACCTACTTCAGCTGCTTCCTTCTTTGAAATAAAGTTAATAGGTAATTTCCCATAGGTATGAATAAATAAGGCTACTTCTTCCTTGCTAGTATAAGCTTCATTCTCATCAATACTTTTTTCTACTCCTAAGATTATTTCTTCATGGTTTTCTTCAACTAATTGTTCATATGGCGCCTCAGTAGTACATCCTGTAATTGAAAACATTAGTAGGATAACTAATAATAAAGACGTCACCTTAGTAAAATTTAATTTCATAAATAAATTTAGCCCCCTTAGCATTACACCGCTTAACTTTCGTTTTGTATATTTTCCTCTACCTCTACTATATTGTCTTCAATTTCATATATTTCTTTTTCTTCAGTTGTCCCTATTGCTAATTCCTCTAGTTTAGCTTGAAGATTATTGTTTTCTAATTTAATATCTTCTATTTCTTGGGTCAACTTTTTTACTATCTTATTTTGTTTTATTTGTTTTACCAGTCCTAATAAAAGAACTATTATTGAACCAACAATAGCTGAGCCCAATATGACAACAGCTTGGGATATTCTAAAATTTGCAAAGAAAAATTTCACTTCTATACTTCCTGCATTTTGAATAGCGAATATAGCAACAATTACTGCAAACATTAATGAAATAATAAATTTAAACTCCATATTTGACTTTAGTTTCATCATAATCTCCTCATATCTTATATTTTTCCATCCTAAACCTGTCCACCTATAAAATCTATCTTATACAGTAAATTTTATTCTTTATTATTGAAGGTATCCCAATTACTTAGATCTCCTGTTTCATATCCTTTTAAAAACCAATGTGCTCTTTGTTCAGATGTGCCGTGAGTGAAACTGTCTGGTACTACGTAACCTCTGGCCTGCTTTTGAATATTATCATCACCAACTGCTTCTGCTGCTCTGATTGCTTCGTCAATATCTCCTACCTCTATATATCCCATATCTTTAATTCGATTTGCCCATACTCCTGCCAGATAATCAGCCTGTAACTCTAGTCTAACTGAATACTTATTATATTCAGTTTCACTAACTTTCTGCCTGATTTCATTCATTTGATCCATTACTCCCAAAAGTTTCTGAATATGATGTCCTACTTCATGACCTATTACATAAGCCATTGCAAAGTCACCGGGCGCTTTAAATTTTGTCCTTAATTCTTCATAAAAACTTAAATCTATATATACTGTTTCATCCCCTGAACAATAAAATGGTCCCACTGAAGCTGATTGGTTGCCACAAGCTGACTCAACATATCCTGAGTACAATACCAGTTTTGGCTCTCTATAATCTTTTCCAATTTCTTGAAAAACTTGATTCCATACATCTTCCGTATCTGCTAGTACTACTTTAACAAAGTCTCCTAATTCCTTATGTTCTTCTGTTTCTACATATTCAGTATAAGGGACTTGTTCTGAACTTATTAGTCCTAAATTATCTATAATTGCTTGAGGCCCACCAAATAGGAAACTTACTAGGAGTATTATAATTAATCCTAAGCCTCCAATAGCAGGCTTTTTACCCCTTCCGGAGAATCTCCTATCTTCAACATTAGAACTTTGTCTTCTTCCCTGCCATCGCATATTATCCCCCCTTTTAATTTATTAAATATATGCCCAAATACTCTGATATAGAAACATGCTTTTATGTAT
>CAZIII010000103.1:0-4790 GCA_964539425.1 uncultured Tissierellaceae bacterium
AATAGTGGTTCTTCAATTTTTGAAGGATGAAATTCTTTTAAATATACCTCTAAATGCTGGACTGTTTTGGTCATTAAAGGAACATTTCTGCTTTTTCTACCCTTACCAACTAGGGTAACGTATGGATTTTGAGCTTCTAAATGTAATGAAGAACAGTTTAAATCAGATAGCTCTTGTACTCTGGCACCTGTGTCATAAAGAAGAATTAAAAGCATTCGATTTCTTCTATGTTTACCTGTTTTAGAGCCATATGCTGCAAGAATTGCAGCTGTAGCAGTAGGTTGTAAATAGTGTATTGGTCTTTTCTCTTCTTTAAGATTTTTTATTGAGCAAACTTCGGTATAAATGCCTCTGATCTCGAAGTCTTCTTCACTACAATATTTCAGGAATGAACGTATCGCAGTTAGTTTTAAATTGATGCTTTTAGGTGAGAATCCTTGCTCTCTAAGCCAGTTAATAAAGTCCTTTACATTATCTCTAGAGAAAGCATCAAAGGAGACTTTATCATCTGATAATGACCTTTGATCATTAAGGAATTTCAAATAGGTCTTTAATGATTGTTTGTAGGCTTCTACCGACTTATCCGACAAATTCCTAACCACAGGCATATAGTCATGCAAATATACACGGGCAAATACCCAAAAGTCACTGTCCTTTTTTCGTTTATATTTCATACTCTTCAACCTCCGGAATTAAATCCTCCATAGAGGCTGTAAGTGTTGAATAATGTGCGAAATAATCAGGAATAAGATGAACATAATAATAAGTGCTTTCCAATGAAGCATGTCCCATGTATCTCATTAAATATGGAAGCATTGCATGTACATTTTTCCCTTCTATAGACCATCGCATAATGTTTGCGCAAGCAAAGTGATGTCGAAAACCATATGCTCTCGATTTTACATATCCATCGCGTTTTAGTCCTGCCGAGGTCCAGATATTCCTAAAATTAGCAGATACTGCTGTTGAAGAAACAATACCACCAGAACCTCCAGGAAAAAAGTATTTTCGATTAGGAAAACATTTATCTATTGCTGCATTGTATTTTTTGAGATATTCGACTAATTCATCTGATATAAACAATCTACGATCTTTATGTGCCTTCGATTGTAAGATATCAACAAATCCTTTATCTAGATGAACATTTTCACACTTAAGATTTCTTGCCTCGCCACATCGTGTACCACAACAATAAAGAAATCTATAAAAAGCAGGAAATACATATGGTCTACCTAATGACTTGTGCCTAAGGACAAAGGAATCACACTCTTTAAAGAAAGCTTGTATTTCAGCATCGGTCATTAAATACACATCGGCATGATAGCGCTGAATGGTAAACCTGTTATCTAGAATATATGCTTCATTATCACCTAAGCTTCTTAAATAGCGACCGAATTCTCTAATGGGTGGAATCCAACTTCTATCATTAGTTGTTGACCTACTTGCATGTTGTATTGCCCAGCCCTCAGCTATCTCTTTTGTAAGAGTAATGGCATTACCATGGTCAAGGTTATAAGCATCTAGTTTACGCAGATAGACTTTAGCTGTCTTATATTCAATACCTAAAGAGTTTTTTAAGGCTATAAACTCGTCTAAATTTGATGAAAGATTACTAACAAATATGCTCATTGGTTCACCTCAGTTGAGATGTTAATCATAGGAAGAACACATTCCTTAAGTTTGGATTCATCTGTTGTTATATATATGTCAGTAGTGTCTGTATTGGCATGCCCGAGTATAGCTGCAATAGTTGATATCGGCACTTCATTTTTCACCATAGTTGAGGCTACATTGTGACGAAGCATATGCATTCCAAAAATACGATTTTCCTTACTGATTCCCGCAAGTTTAAAAACACGTTCGACTATTGCATAGCATGATGCATGATCCGCTAATCGATCAAATGGTGCCAACTGTCTCAAAAACAAAAAATTGTTATTAACCTTAGGCCTTTCTTTCGAAAGATAATTAAACATAGCATTTCCAACTGCAGTAATAAATGGGAGACATACCATATTTCCAGTTTTGCTCTGCTTAAAAGATATCGTTTCGTTAATCCAATCGATATCAGATAACCTTAAATTTATTAAATCGTTAGCCCTCATACCTGTAGATAGGCCAAGTAAAATGATCGTTGCATCCCTATAAGATATATCACCGGATTCAATTACTATTTTTATACAATTCTGCTCATCATCAGTAAGGGTTGGTACAATTCTTTTATGTCTATAGGCATGAATACCTTCTATTGCGGTGTATAAATCAC
The DNA here is from genome assembly GCA_964539425.1 of uncultured Tissierellaceae bacterium. Taxonomy (GTDB): domain Bacteria; phylum Bacillota; class Clostridia; order Tissierellales; family Tissierellaceae; genus JAVKTS01. Next base: position 2,267 of record CAZIII010000103.1, read on the forward strand.
AACGATCTGAATATATAAAATACCGCCTTAGTCCACATAGGACAGCTCGTTGACGGCACTGCTTAACAGATTTAATATAACCTAGTACTATGGATGGGGTTAATATTTCAATATCATATACTTGTATTTTGTTTAGGTATTGAAGGAAATAATAAAGCTCATATTCATAAAAGTGAACAGTATTTTCATTTTCATATGAGCTACGAAGATGAATACCATATTTATGATAAACTTTCCTATGCTCATCGTTATCTGGCTGAACTTTTCCCCTCTTTAAAATGGAGAAATCAAAGACACCGGCATTAAAATAAGTGTTTAATAAACGAGTAAAACGACCCTGAGTATAGTATCTGTTTTTGCTAAAGTTACCTGTTTTTTTACTAACTACGTCTTCAGCGTACATTTTACCGAGCTCCGGGGTATAGAGAGTAACCCCTCTTTCATTACAAAAGGTTTTGAACCTACGGATCACACCCTTGTAGTTAAATATGGTGTGTTCGTTATACCCAACTTCAGTTAGGGCAACTAATAATTCATTACAAATAGTATCAATTTTCATCTTGAAGTACCTCCTTTATTTGATACTTCAATTATACAAAATACTATGCCGAAGAAAACTATTTATTGTTAGGAAATATGCAGTATTCAAAGAAATATAGACATAGTATTTTCTTCGGTATAGTCCGTATTATACCGAATTCAGTATAATAGCGATCGAGGCAATGAATTCAAAAATAAGATAATAGATGAAGTCCTAGATACATTCAAAATCAAGCGTTCTTTAAGCATGAAGGGTTGTCCATATGATAATGCCGTAGCTGAAGCTACCTTCAAGATATTTAAAACAGAATTTGCTAATAACTATCATTTTGAAAGCTTAGAGCAGTTAAAAATTATGTTAGATGACTATGTTAATTGGTTTAACAATATCAGAATCCATTCAACGCTCGGATATTTAAGTCCTAAAGAATATAAATTACATAACCTTAAAAAAACTGTCTAAATAAGTGTTGACAATCCAGGGTTTCAAATTTTACATTTCTGTCACTTCATTTTACAACTCGCCCTATTGTATTATTCATAGTTAAGAGTTGGATACATGGGAATTTATTACGTCAATAAATTTATTTTCTAAGTAGGAGTCTATTCCTGATCCTATTTTTTTAATATTTTCCCTTGGCAAAAATCCACCTGCCATCATTTTATGTCCACCCCCATTACCTAATCCATCTAAAACATTAGCTACTATTTTACCTGCATCTAAGCTTTTAACTTCATTTCTTATGGAGAACTTTATTCCACTTTCTCTATGGGAATATACTATAGCAAAATCAACCTCCTTTAGGGATAGAATAAAATCATTAATTGTAGCTAATAAAGAATCCGGACATTCTAGTCCTATATTAATAATACCTACTGTACCATATACTTTTATGTTTTTAATAGCGTTAGCATAAGCAATAAGCTCACTAAATTGAAGTTTGTTTATCATAATATCGTTTAATAAATCAATGTCTGCTTGCTTATAAAGCTTATAAAACATATCTAAATCCAGGTCATCTACCCCTCTTGATAAGTTTAGGGTATCTGTTTTTATACCATATAGTAAGGCTGTTGCTATACTAATAGGTATTTCAATATTATTTTCATAAAAATATTCTGCTATAATAGATGAACAAGCTCCTACATTAGGCCTTATATCTGCAAAGGCATATTCTATGTCCATGAATATAGGATGGTGGTCTATGGATGCAATCTCATCACCTATGAAATCTGTAACATTAGAATTCCCTTTTTGGGAGTCCACTAAAATTATGTAATCTTCTTTTTTCATATCTTTAATATCTTTTATGTTAGTGAGTTTAATATGAAGAAGTTCAGCCATTCTTTGGGTGCTATATTTCTCAATTTCCCCCTTATAGCATATTTGGGATTCAACCCCTTTTTCCTTTAGCAAATACCATAGTCCATAGGCCGTAGCTATGGAATCTGGATCTGGTGAGTTATGCATCTGAATAAATATTCTTTCTCCAGTTTTTAAGTAATCTACTAATTTTTCTAGTTTTGTCATGTTTATCCCCTTAAATTTAATCTTTATCATATAATTATTGACTAATTACATTTTTCACTCTACCAACCTGACCATCTTCAAGCATAACCTTGATTCCGTGGGGGGGTGGCTAGCACTTTTTGTGAGAAGCCTTTTCACTTCTCCCCTAGTTAGTTTTCCAGAACGCTGATCTGCTTTTAAGACAATGTCCACAGTAGCGCCTATTGATATTTCACTTCTATTTATCATAATAATCTCCATTCTTAATGTGTTTTAATTGATTTGTACTGACTCCTAGATGGGAGTAGGTTTCTACATGTTATTTTTTAGATATGGGGCTTTTCAACTTCCTCAGCCATATCCACCATAGGGCCTATTATCTCAAACTCTTTACCACTATTGCCTAATAATTCATGGATAGAATATCTAATGCTTCCGTCACAATCAGGAGTTAGCTCATGTAGTCTCTTTTTG
>CAZIII010000103.1:4800-7288 GCA_964539425.1 uncultured Tissierellaceae bacterium
GGGGCTTTTCAACTTCCTTAATGCGTTAGATACCCTCCCCATCTTCTGACCTCCTCTTGGTACTTTCTTTGTCCGCCTACCCTTAATAGAACAAAGTCAATGAACAACTTAAATCTACTGTTTGAGATTATTGGCATACTATCCTTCCCTTTAGCCAGGCTAGCCTCCCGGTGCCAACATTTATCAAAAATACAGCTTATCTTATTATTTTTAGCATTATATATATCATCACTAACACCATTATACCCACCAAAAAATAAATAGGCAAAAAGGTTTTATATGTCTTTGGCTTTGGAGCTGACTTTTTTATTGTTTCCACTTGCTCATACAAAAAATCAATATGGTTGACGATTTTAGTGTGAGTTCCTTTTGCACCTTCTAGTTCATCTAAAATATCGTCAAGAGACTCTTGGCTTTTAGCGTTTGAAGCAGCGATTGATAGAACCAATTGAATGGTTAATTGTTGTGTTTGGGTAAGATCCCGCATAGCAGCAACCATATCACGTCCATTTTGACCTGTAACACTCCCCCATGCTCGCTGTACAAAATTTTTATTTTCTAACTTATCAATGTTACCTTCAACCTCGTTTAGCTTATCTAGTGAATTCCTTACTGATTGTCTAACATCAGATTTGTCGATCATATTCTTATATTCTTCTAGGTTTTGTATTTCTTCAATTTTATCTAAATGAGCAAGATTATCCATTATTATTTTCCATCCTTTTCCTTCGGATATCTAAGTTGGCAAACTTATTTTCCAATGATTCCTCTATATTTACAAAGGTGTTTTCATGGTATTTATCTTCTAATTCTCTTAACCTATCCTCTGTTTCAAACCTTTCATCTCTTAGATCATCCGTAATTAAAATTGATTTGGCCATCAATTCTCCACTTGCTTCAACTAAGTCCGCAACATATACTGAGCCATCATGTAACATTTTAATATTGGCCTGAACAGAATGGGTTAATTCCAACACCTCAGCGAACATACCATCCCCAAAGGAATCATCCAAGACTTTCTTTAATGGTATACTAACCGCAAACCCTATACCCACTCCTATCATTCCGCCTGGTACAAACAATGACACACCTGCTAAAGCTCCGCCTGTTATTGCCCCCTTTGCACCTTCTTTTCCTATTTCTTCAAATAATTTTTCCTTAGAGATTTCTCCCTTTTTATATGCGATAAAATTAATGAGTGAGGCCATACTAATAGATACGCCAGCACCAATTAAAGCCCCACCAGCAACCTTTTCTATTGCTGCCTTTGCTGTTAATTCTGCAGCCATATTGCCTGCTAAAATCTTTTTCTGTAAAGCATCAGCTGATTTTGCATTCTTTTGGACACTCCCCATGACCCGCGTTGGATTTTTTAATCCTTGCTTTTTAGCTGCTTTTATTAATTCTTTGGGTCCAACTAAAACGGTATTTTCATCGTAAGCATTATTATTAACAAAATCTTTCAAGGTTTTATTAATCGAATCTAGGGAACGAAGGGTTTTTACTTGATGGGTGTTTACAACCTTACCTGTAAATCTATTTATTTCTTGGAGGTCTATCCCAGGTGTATTGCTTGCAACACGGCCACTAGCATCACGTACCAAGTCAGGTTTAAAAATTATCTTCCGAAAACTCCCTTTCATGGCCCGTAAAAAATCAATTTCTCCTGCCCCATCTCCTTGTAATCTATTTAAGGCGTTAGCTTTCATTTGATTAGAACCGCTCATTCTCTCTTCTAGCCAACCCTTAAATCCATCTGCTGAGGTATAAGCATCCATATTATGAAATTTTTCTTGTAGCAACTGGGCAATTTCAATGTCTCTTATAAATTGATGTGTGCCCTCTGTTATACCAGCAATCCCTTTTGTTATTACTTGGTAGGTGGCTGCGGTAGTCACTAAATCAAAGAAAGACTCAATATCTTTTTTCCCAAGGGTTTTTAAGAATTTTTTATCCTCCTTGCTAATTTCATCTATAATTAGGCTCATACTCCCAACTCCTTTAAAGTATTTTCAGCTGCTTTACTCACTTCAACTACTGAATCATTTACGGCCATTCTTCTTAAAGTCCTTACGGGTGTCTTTAGATTTTTTGCAACGCCAAGCCTGACTATTTCACATTTATCATAAGATAGGTCTACCAAAATACCATCATAATACTTTACTTTCTCTGCAAAAAAAGCACGGTCTGCTGAACTTAAATTATGTATAATATTTTCATCTGTCGTATCCCAGTCCTCTTTTTCTATTAAATATTCATATTCCATAAGATCCCCCTTTTTTAAGGTGTTAGAATTTTGGGCATTATATGATAAATTATACAATGATTATAGGTATAATACAATTATAGTATAAGTTACTGCAGACTAGTTCCATTAACATCTTTATCTAAAGGACGTTCTTACAGGCATACTCACCAATACATGCTTTTAGCCCATACAAAAAGCGCCTACCTTAGTAAGCGCTTCCCAGTAGATCATCATTCCATT
>CAZIII010000104.1:0-7173 GCA_964539425.1 uncultured Tissierellaceae bacterium
TATAGAGCTTTGTCAAGAAATAATTGAAGAAGAGTTTGTAGATAACTTTGATTATGATATGCAAGATCTGCCAAAGCCTGCCAACATAAAAGAATCTCTTGATGATTATGTTATAAAGCAAGAAAGGGCAAAAAAAGCTCTAGCAGTTGCAGTATACAACCATTACAAAAGGATAAATAGAAAACCAACTAAGAATAATGATATAGAATTACAAAAAAGTAATATTGTCATGCTAGGGCCTACTGGTTCAGGTAAGACTTTACTTGCTCAAACCTTAGCTAAGATTCTAAATGTTCCTTTTGCCATAGCTGACGCTACTTCTTTGACTGAAGCAGGATATGTGGGAGAAGATGTTGAGAATATTATTTTAAAACTTATTCAAGCGGCTGACTATGATATTGAAAGAGCCGAAAAAGGTATAATATATATAGATGAAATTGATAAGGTGGCTAGGAAGACAGAAAACCCTTCAATTACTAGAGATGTTAGTGGTGAGGGTGTACAGCAAGCATTATTAAAAATCCTAGAAGGCACTGTGGCAAATGTTCCCCCCCAAGGTGGAAGGAAACATCCACATCAAGAATTCATCCAAGTAGATACTACCAACATTTTATTTATAGTTGGCGGAGCTTTTGACGGATTAGACAAGATAATTCAAAATAGAGTAGGAAAGAAATCCATGGGTTTTGGTGCAGAAATATCATCCCAAAACAGTATGAAAGCTGGAGAACTTCTAAAACACTTACAACCTGAAGATCTTCTTAAATTTGGATTAATACCTGAATTTGTGGGAAGACTACCTGTTATAGTGACTCTAGAAGAATTGGATGAAGAGTCATTAGTAAAGATTCTTACTGAGCCAAAAAATGCTTTGGTAAAACAATATAAAGAATTACTTGCCATGGATGGAGTAGAGCTTGAATTTGAAGAAGAAGCACTTAAATTAATAGCTAAAAAAGCTATTGAAAGAAAGACTGGAGCTAGGGGACTTAGAAGCATAATAGAAGAAACAATACTAGATATTATGTATGATATTCCTTCTAGAGAGGATATAGAAAAATGTGTTATAACTAAAGAAACAATAGAAAACAAGGTAGAGCCTACTTTAGTGCTTTCAGATAGGAAAAAGAAAAGTAGGTCTAAGAAAACAGGTAATAACGAATCTGCATCTTAAAGGCTCACATTTGTGAGCTTTTCCTTGTATATAGAGATTGTTTTTTAAATAGGAGGGATGACTATGATGGACCAATATACGATTCAAAATAAAACCCTGCCCTTAATACCTTTAAGAGGAATGTCCGTATTTCCTCATATGGTTGTACATTTTGACGTTGGAAGAGAAAAATCTATAAATGCTTTAGAAAAAGCTATGTTAGATGATTCTTCTATACTACTTTGTACACAGAAGGAAACCAAGGTTAACGAACCAACTATAGATGATTTTTATCATGTAGGTACTGTAGCAAAGGTAAAACAAATGCTAAAGTTACCTGGAGGTAGCATAAGAGTATTAGTTGAAGGTTTGAATAGGGGGAAAATAACAAAGATAATTCAAGAAGAACCGCATTTTGTTGCAGATGTGGAAGAATTGATTTATGATGAAGCAGAGCTTGAAAAAGATATGAATATCCAAGCTGCCATGAGGCTTGTGACAAATGATTTTGAGGAATACATTTCTTTCAATGAAAGAATTTCTCCTGAGATATTAGTTACAGTAACCGATATAGAAGATCCAGGCAGGTTAGTAGATATTATTGTATCATATATATACTTGAAGCTAGAGGATAATCAAAGAATACTTGAATCCTTTGATTTATATGAAAGATTAGAGTTGCTTCATATTATACTACAAGAAGAAATTGAAGTACTAAAGATCGAGGATAAAATAAACCAGAGAGTTAAGAAACAAATTAATAAAGTTCAGAAAGAATATTATTTAAAAGAACAAATAAAAGCAATTCAAAAGGAACTAGGTCAAGACGATGATGTAATGGCGGAAGTTGAAGAATATGAAGATAAAATAGCAAAAATTAAAATGCCTAAGGAAGTAAAAGAGAAAGCAATGAAGGAAGTTGAAAGGCTTACGAAACTTTCTCCTCATTCACCAGAGACAGGAGTAATTAGAACATATCTTGACTGGATAATAGAGTTACCTTGGGACAAAGAGAGTAAAGATAAAATTGATATTAAAAAATCTAGGGATATACTAAATGAAGACCATTGTGGTTTGGATGATGTGAAGGAAAGGATATTGGAGTTTATTGCTATTAGGAAATTAACCAATAGTATGAAAGGACCTATAATCTGTTTAGTAGGACCTCCAGGTGTTGGAAAAACTTCTATTGCAAAATCCATAGCTAAATCACTTAACAGAAAATTTGTGAGAATGTCACTAGGTGGAGTAAGAGACGAAGCTGAGATTAGAGGTCATAGAAGGACATATATAGGAGCAATGCCAGGAAATATCATTAATTCTATGAAAAAAGCAAAATCTAAAAATCCAGTATTTTTATTTGATGAAATTGATAAATTAAGTTCTGATTATAGAGGTGATCCATCAAGTGCCTTGTTGGAGGTACTAGATCCAGAACAAAATACTACATTTACTGATCATTATCTAGATATACCCTTTGATTTATCAAAGGTACTATTTATAACCACAGCAAATACAACAGCTTCTATACCAGCACCTTTATTAGATAGAATGGAAGTAATTAGAATATCCGGTTATACTGAGGAAGAAAAGCTACAAATAGCTACTACCCACCTATTACCAAAACAATTAAAGGAACATGGACTAAAGGAAGACAATCTTATGGTTTCTGAATCTGCAATAAGAGGTATAATAAATAATTATACTAGAGAAGCAGGAGTTAGAAATTTAGAAAGAAATATTGCGAATCTATGTAGAAAAGCTGCAAAGAGAATAGTGGAAGAAAAGTTAGAGACTGTAAGAATCAATACAGGGAATCTATCGAATTACCTTGGAATAGAAAGATATAGATTTGATACATTAGGAGAAGAAAATCAAATAGGTGTAGCCAATGGACTGGCATGGACGGCTGTTGGTGGAGAAACCCTTCTAATAGAAGTTAACACTATGAAGGGTACAGGGAAAATTCAATTGACTGGAAAGCTTGGAGAAGTAATGAAAGAATCTGCCATGGCAGGAATTTCATACATTAGAGCTAATTCTCATATATTAGGTATTGAATCAGACTTTTACAAAGATATGGACCTACACATACATGTACCGGAAGGTGCTATACCTAAAGATGGTCCATCTGCTGGAATTACAATTGCAACTGCAGTTATCTCCGCTTTATCCAATACCCCTATTAAGAGGGACCTTGCCATGACTGGAGAGATCACCATAAGGGGTAGGGTACTACCAGTAGGTGGAATCAAGGAAAAAGTCCTAGCTGCTAATAGAATGGGTATTGCCAAGATTTTATTGCCTATTGATAATAAAAAGGATTTAGAAGACATACCAGATAAAATTAAGAAGAAAATTAATTTTGTCCTAGTTAAATCCATGGAAGAAGTTTTAGAAAATGCGTTAATAAAGAGGGTAGATATCAGTGAAAATAATTAGTTCAGATTTACATGCCATTGCAGTAGAGCCTAAACAATATCCGGAGGATGACCTTCCAGAGATTGCATTTGCAGGTAGATCCAATGTTGGGAAGTCCTCATTTATTAATTCTATGATAAATAGAACGAATTTGGCTAGGACCTCAGGAAAACCTGGAAAGACAAGAACAATCAACTTTTATATTATTAATAATAGCTTTAGATTTGTAGATTTACCGGGATATGGTTATGCACAAGTATCTAAAACTGAGAAGGAAAAATGGGGACAGATAATAGAACGATATCTAAAAAAGAGAGAAAACTTAAAGGAAATAATTCTAATTGTAGATATCAGACATGAACCAACTCAGCAAGATTTAATAATGTATGAGTGGATTAAATCCTTTGGATTTTCAGGTATAGTTATAGCAACTAAGGCTGATAAAATATCCAAGGGAAATTGGCAAAAACATATTAAAATTATTAAGAATAAATTGGATATAAAAGATGCAAATCTAATTATCCCGTATTCATCTGAAAAGAAAATTAGCTTAGAAGAGGTATGGAAACGATTTGAAGTCATACTAAAGATAGATAAAGACCAGTAGCTATATAGCTACTGGTCTTTTAAGTAAGATTATTCTTTTGAAAATTGGTCTTTGTCTGCTCCACAAACTGGGCAAACCCAATCCTCTGGCACATCTGCCCAAGCAGTTCCTGGAGCTACACCGTTATCTGGGTCTCCTTCAGTTGGGTCATAAACATATCCACATGGGTCACATACATATCTATCCATTTAGCATTCTCCTTTCAATTTGTAATCATATAGATAATACCCAAATTAAAAGTTAATAAACTTAAATATTACAAATTTCATTGTTTTCTAGTTAATATATAGAGGATAGGGGTAAAGAAAATATATAAGTAGGTTAGACTAAATAAAAGTGGGTAAAATAGTTATATGAATAAAGACAATAATATTTGGATGGAAGTGATGACATTGGAATTTAAGTACAACGGCACTGTATGTAGTGATTTAGAGATGATAAGAAACTTTGTGGATGAAATTATTAATAAACTAAATTATATTATAAATAATAATGATATAATGTTTGACATAAGATTAATACTGAACGAATTAGTTATCAATGGAGTCTTGCATGGTAACGATTGTATGGAATCAAAATGTGTTAAATTATCATTGGAGGTGAAGGGAAACAAAGTAACAATTCAGGTGGAAGATGAGGGGAAGGGGATAGACTATGATATTAGATCCTATGATCCTACGGATTTAAAATGCTGCGGAAGAGGGCTAGTAATAGTAAACGGTCTATCGGATGAATTTTATATACAGAAGAACAAAGTTACTGCAGTAAAGCATATTAATTAGGGGGTAGGATTGTGAAAAGATTATTGAGCGTTTTATTAACTATCATTATTGTTTTAGTGGGAATAACTCCTTCAATAGCCATTGAAGAAAATGGTTATGACAAGAAATTAGAAGAGGCTATAGTAAAAGTAAAAAAACTCTTTAAGATCTCAGATGATTATGATAAATTTACATCTGATGTAAATTCATATGACGGGAAAACTGATTTTTATCTGAATTGGGTAGATTCAAAAGGAAAGTTAGATAATATTAATGTGAATGTAGATTTAAACGGCAATATTAATTCATACAACATCTATTCATCAGTATACAAAGAACCTAGTTCAAAACTTCCTACTTATTCAAAGGAAGAGGCACAAAAAAATGCAATGGAATTTGTAGCTAAGATTGACCCTACAGTTGCAAAATCAATTAAACTAATCCCAAATGAATATCCTATTAGCTCAACTGATACACAATACTATTTTGATTATAGTCGCTATGTAAATGGTATTCAATATTCACAAAATACCCTAGGAATAAGTGTAGATAAGTTTTCAGGAGAAATAATGAATTATTATACAAATTGGGAAAGGGACATAGTATTTCCTGCTTCAGATAAAACAATAGACTTAGCTCATGGTAAAGAGGCTTTTAAGTCAGAGATTGGTCTAAAGCCAATATATAAAGCAAACAATTATTATAGACATTTAGATGCCAACAGTGAAGATAAGGATAATTATTATCTAGCATATTCAACAATTGGACCTAACAAGGGGATAGATGCTCTTACAGGAAAACCAGTAAACATAAACTATTACGGACCTTATTTTGGAGCAACAGAAAATGCTAAGGTCATGGATGCAGGAGACTCTAGAGGACTTAGTCCAGAAGAGCAAAAATCTGTTGATAAATTGGCAGGACTATTAGATGAGAAAGCAGCTGAGAAAAAGGCAAGAGAAATACTAAAAATTGATGAAGCTTATAAGCTTAGAAGCAAAAACTTAAATAGCAATTATAAAAATCAGGGTGATTTTAATTGGTATATGTATTTTAGCAGAGAAGAATCAGAAAAAGAATTTTCTAACATAGATATAGGGCTAGATGCAAAGACCGGTGAACTCCTGAATTTCTATAAGATGGTTAATTATAAATCAGATGAAAAATCAAAAATAAATAGAGAAGAAGCAATAAAGATTGCTGAAGAGTATATTAAAAAAATCCAACCAAATAAGGCAAATCAAGTGGAGTTAAATGAGGATCAATTTTCAGAAGATAATCAACTAAGCTATCACTTCACATTTAATAGGAAATCAGACAATGTTTATGTTGAAAATGATGGAATCTATATTGGTGTAGATGGAGTTGGTGGAGAGGTAATATCATATACTTTAGATTGGTTTAAAGGCGAACTTCCTCCAAAGGACAAACTTATACCTATAGATAAGGCATATGAAGTATTATGGAATGAAATTGGTCTACAATTAATGTATGTAAAGACCTTTGATTATACTAAACCACAAGAAAATAATTCTGAAATCAAATTAGTTTATTTATTAAATCAAAATAAGCCAGCTATCATATCTGGTCTAACTGGAGAACTATTAGATTATTCAGGGCAGCCATATAGAGAAGCAAAAGCAATTTCATATAATGATATAGAAAAGTCCTATGCTAAGGATAAGATAAAAACACTTGCTGAATACGGAATAGGCTTCGAAGCAGAAGAATTCAAACCAACTGATAAAATTAAGCAAAAAGACTTTGTTTATCTTCTTTGGAAGTCAATGAATCAATATAGAACAGACGCAGTAACTGAGGATGATGTATATAAGCAAATGATATCAATGGGATATTTATTAGAATCAGAGAAAAATCCTAATAAGATTGTAACAAAAGAAGAAGCAGTAAAATATATCATTAAAGTAATGAAACTAGATAAAGTAGCTGAAATAGAAGATATCTACAAGGATATATTTAATGATGGAGATGATATATCTAAGGGACTAAAGGGATATATGAGTATAGCCCATGGATTAAAGATAATATCTGGAGATGAAAAAGGAAATATCAAGGCAAAGAGTGAGTTGAAAAGAGAAGATGCAGCTAGTATGATTTATAATTATTTATTTAATTAATATGATAAATATGAAGATGAAAAAATGCAATGGAGATAGTATCCATTGCATTTTTTTGATGTTCATTGAAGAATTAACCACTAAAACAGATAA
>CAZIII010000105.1:0-2623 GCA_964539425.1 uncultured Tissierellaceae bacterium
GTGCTCATTGCGTTTGACCTACATCAGCTCACTATCGTTCGCTGTGTTAGGTCATTTCCCTCAGTTTCGCAACTCAAATCTATTTGCTCGCTACGCTCACATAGATTTGGTGCTCATTGCGTTTGACCTACATCAGCTCACTATCGTTCGCTGTGTTAGGTCATAAAAAAAACCTTTCATCTCTGTAAGAGACGAAAGGTTAGTTCCGTGGTACCACTCTAATAAACCTTGCAAACAATGTTAAAGGTTCACTCAATAGTTATAACGCACTACCGTTTAAGCTTTGTCACCTAAAGACTCTGGGATAGGTTCAATATTAGGAAGGACAGAAGCTTTCCACCACTTAGCTTCCTCTCTTTGACCTATAATATTTACTATTTCCCCTCTTCGTCTATATAATTATACCCACATTATACTAATAGTATTATGGTATGTCAATTATTTTTTTGAAGCAAACAAACACTAGATGAAGAGATTCCCTCTTCTCTACCTTCAAATCCTAACCACTCAGTGGTAGTCGCTTTAATATTAATATTATTTATCGATGTATTTAATATGTCTCCTATTTTTTCCCTCATATTTTCTATATATGGAGCCATCTTTGGCCTTTGAGCAACTATTGTTGCATCTATATTACCAATCTTATATCCCTTTTCATCCATCAGACTTTTTACTTGAGATAAAAGATAAATACTTGAAATATCCTTATATTTATTATCTGTATCTGGAAAATGTTTTCCTATATCTCCTAGTGCCAATGCACCTAAGATACTGTCCATTATTGCATGGACTAGCACATCTGCATCAGAATGTCCAAGTAAGCCTTTTTCAAAAGGGATATTTATTCCTCCAATAATTAAATCTCTATTTTCTACAAGTTGATGCACATCATACCCAAATCCGATCCTCATATTATCACCTATTTTATTATTTTATCTACTCTGATATAAAAATTCTCTTCTATTAGCAATCATATCTTTATCCTTAAATAGAGATTCAGCAAGAATAATATCTTCTGGGGTTGTAATCTTTATATTGTCATAAGATCCCATTATCATTTTTACATCATATCCGATTCTCTCTACTATGGAACTATCGTCAGTACCAAAGAATTCATCGGTTATTGCGCTTTCATAGCCTTTTATTAAAATATGTTTTCTAAAACATTGGGGTGTCTGAGCTGCCCATAGTAAGGATCTTTGTGGTGTACTTTGAATACTATTCTCTCCACTTACTACTTTGATAGTATCTGTTACAGGTACACCTACAACACATGCTCCATGTTCAATAACGGCTTTAATCCCATCTTCAATACTTTCATTTTTTACAAAAGGTCTCGCTCCATCATGGGTCAATACTATATCAGTTTTTTCATTTAAAGCTAATATACCATTATATATGGAATCCTGTCTTTCCTTGCCACCTCTTATTATATTAGCAACTTTATTAAATTTATATTTTTTTACTATTTCTTTTCTACAATAATCAAGTTCTTCTTCTTTAGATACTAGTATTATTTCATCGACATATCTGCATTTTTCAAACTTCTCTATTGTATGAGCTAGTATAGGCTTCCCATCAATTGCAATAAATTGTTTGTTAATTTTACTACCCATTCTATTACTCATTCCAGCAGCAGCAATAATTACAGATACAAAGTGTTCTTTATACATCTTATCACCTCTTAGACATTATAGCATAGTCTTTTTAAACAATAAACAGCTATTTATAGTTTAGGCAAAAAGGAAAAAGACCCAATAGGGTCTTAAACTGCTCTATCAATCATTGATTTTGGTTTAGCAAATATCATCCTACCAGCTGAAGTCTGAAGTACAGATGTAACTACAACATCTATTGTCTCTCCAATAAACTTTCTACCGCTTTCGACTACAATCATAGTTCCATCATCTAAATATGCAAGTCCTTGTCCTAATTCCTTCCCATCTCTTACAACTTGGACAATCATCTCTTCTCCTGGTAATACTACTGGTTTCACTGCATTAGCTAACTCATTTATATTTAGTACAGCAATTCCTTGTACTTCTGCGACTTTATTTAGATTATAATCATTTGTGATTATTTTTCCCTTAAGTAGTTGAGTTAATTTCAAAAGCTTGGAATCAACTTCCTGAACATCTTCGAATTTCTTATCATTAATTATTACTTCCACATCTAATTCTTTTTGAATTTTATTTAAGATATCCAATCCTCTTCTGCCTCTATTCCTTTTCAAAGAGTCAGATGAATCTGCAATGTGTTGTAACTCTTCCAATACAAACTCTGGTATAATAAGGGGTCCTTCAATAAATCCAGTCTTACAAATATCAGCTATTCTACCATCAATAATAACAGACGTATCTAATATTTTAGGACATGATCTATTTTGAGACTTTGCTTTATCCCTAGGATTTCTCCTAACATTTCCCAATGTGGAAGATATATCCTCCCTCTTTCTATGAGGAATAGTTAATCCTAAATATCCAAATATGCCATATAGCAAAATTGATGCTATTAAGCCTACATATGGTATTCCAAGATTGTTCAAGGGTTGACTTAATAAAAAAGCAATTATTAATCCAACAATTAATCCAGCAGAAGATATAGTAATATCATAAGCAGAAAA
>CAZIII010000105.1:2723-7147 GCA_964539425.1 uncultured Tissierellaceae bacterium
CCAATCATTAATTCACCTCCTATTACCTTATTTATTTCCAATTATAATTATTATAAACCTAATTTACAAAATTTACACATTAATTTTATTTCTCCAGCTCTAATTCCTCTTCTATCTCTATTTCTATCTCTATCTCTTCGTCTTCTTCACCTTCATGGCTCACAGCTTCTACAATTAATTGTTCTATGTGCTCTAAATCTTTATCTGAAACTAAAACCATTTCTGAAAGTAACATCTGTTTGGCAGAACTTAACATTTTTCTTTCTCCCGTAGATAGACCTTTTTCCATATCCATCATCAATAGGTTTCTCACCACGGCTGCAATTTCAAAAATATCTCCTGATTTTATCCTATCCATATTAATTCTGTATCTTCTATTCCAGTTCTGAGGCATTGAAGATTTATTGCCTTTTAGTATAGAAATAACTTTCTCAAGATCATCATCATTGATTATCTCTCTTACTCCTACATCTTCAACATTATCAACTGGAACCATAACTTTCATATCTCCAATAGGCATTCTCATTATAAAGTACTTTCTTCTTTCACCTAGAATTTCTTTTTCTTCTATGGATTCAATTACTCCAGCACCATGCATGGGATACACAACTTTATCTCCAATATTAAACATTCAAAAACCTCCTATTTTACCTTCTCTATACTATTATACAATAATTTAAGCAGAATGTAAAGTTTATATTCTATCATAGTCCTATTTCTGTTGTCAATGCTTTTTACTAATATTTATATGGTGATTAATATGACTTTCTAAAAAAAATATTTCGTAAATAATTGATAGAAATATTTGACAACTCCTTGTCCTCATAAGTATAATGAAAATATAGCAAATAACTTTTGACAGGAGTGGAAGATATGAATGACAATAATATAATTACAGATACCAAGTCAATATGTGCAAATTTCCAGGCTGAAGTCTCTCAAGTTCTTATTAGACATAAGAGTATTTTAGATGTAACTACTAAACTTGATGAATATAATGCCCGTATTAATAGAGCTGTAGCTAAATCTGTAACTTCTTGTGGATGTATTTCTATTCAAGCTACTAAGCAAAACTATAGTAATGATTCTTTTGAGGAAATGCTAAACACAGTAAAAACTCATATTGAAGGAGAGATTTGCGATAGCTGTAAAGAAGTTTTTTACGAAGAAATAGGCTCCTATATCTTTTACCTAGCCGCTCTTTGCAATACATTAAATCTAGATTTAGATGATATTATTAAAAGAGAATATGATACAATTAAAACTCTTGGAGTCTTTAGTTTGAAATAGTAAAACTAAACCCAATTTTAATTTTAGAATTGGAAAATCTTAATTAAACAAAAAAAATAATCTAGAATTGATTCTAGATTATTTTCTATTGTTAATTAAAAACACTTTTAATTACATCTCTCAATGTTTCTAATTCGATGATTTGCAAGCTAGCTGTTTTTATTCCCTTTCCACTGTTTGGAGCTACATATACCTTAGAAAATCCCATTCTATCAAGTTCTCTTATTCTAACTTCAAGAGATGGAACCCTTTTCAGCTCTCCCGTCAAACCTACATCTGCTATGAAAACAGTATCATTTGGTATCCCAACATGTTTTACTGAGGATACAATACTCATCAAAACTGCAAGATTTGAAGCCTGTTCCTTTAATTTTATTCCACCTGTAGTCTTAATTACTACATTCTTATCATAAAATTTAATGCCACCTCTTTGTTCAATTATTGATACTAAAGTATTTAATTGTTCTCTTTTTAGACATTCTCCTATCCTTGATGGGTAAGGAGTAAAAGAATCAGAAACAAGACTCTCAATCTCAAGTATAATAGGCCTAGTCCCTTCTCTCACAACTGTTATAGAACTACCTGGCATTATCTTGTTTTGCTCCCTACTTGTCATAAAATATTCAGATGGATTATCTATAGAAATCATCCCTTTATCAGTAATGTAGAAAAATCCCATCTCTCCAGTAGATCCATATCTATTTTTTGTAGTCACCAATGTCCTTAATTCTTCTCCACTTTCCCCTTCAATAATAAGCACAGCATCTACTAAATGTTCCAAAGCCCTTACTCCTGCTATTTCATCTTCCTTAGTCATTTGACCAACCATCATAACAGCCCTTGGTCTATTATGATTCTTTGCTATCCCAACTAATTCATTTGCACCTTCCATTGTTTGTGTAGGAGAGCCTGCCCTAGATCCAGAAAATTCTTCAAGAGTAAATGTTTGTATACTATCCACTATAATAAGATCAGGGTCTATTTCTTCAACAATCTCTAGTACATTGTCCATACTGTTATCAGATACTACCCATACATTGGAATTAATCTCTTCTATAATTCTATCTGCTCTACTCTTTATTTGGGATTCACTTTCCTCTCCAGAGGCGTATAATACCTTGTAGCCCCCCTTAGCTAAATCGTTAGCCACTTGTAACAATAATGTTGATTTTCCAGCACCAGGCTTTGCCGCTAATATAGTTATGGAATCTCTAACTATACCTCCTCCCATAACTCTATTAAATTCATTTATACTAGTTACTATTCTATCGCTATTGGTGGTTACAACATCTTGTAATCTCTTAATTGATTTTCTTTCCGTTTTTTTTATGCTAGCAGTTCCCTTTTTTTCTTCGACTATAGTCTCTTTCAAACTATTCCAGGCATCACATTCAGGACACCTTCCAAAGTTTCCCACGCTGGTATATCCACATTTGTCACAAATATATATGGTTTTTTTCTTCATCTTATCCCCCATAATATGTAGAAGGACTATATAGTCCTTCCTTACATTGTTTTAAATACAAGCTCATCATCTTCGTAATCAATTAGTATTTTGTCTTCCTTAGAAACATTTCCTCTCAAAATCTCCTCTGCAAGCTTATCCTCTATCATTTTTCTTATGGTTCTCTCAAGTGGTCTGGCTCCATAGACAGGGTCAAAGCCTTTGCTTGCGATACTCAACTTTGTATTGTCAGAAACAACTACACTTACATCCATTTTTGAAAGACGTTTTTCAAGGTCTTTTATCATTATTTCGATGATTTGGGCAACATGTTGTTCTCCTAAGCTATGGAAAACTATTACCTCATCAAGTCTATTTAAAAATTCAGGTCTAAAGGTTCTTTTCAATTCTTCAGATATTGTTTCTTTCATTTTTTCATACTCTTCTTTTATTTCTTGCTTCCCTGTAGCAAATCCTAGAACATTTTGCTTTTTAATAGAGGTAGCACCCACGTTAGATGTCATAATAATAACTGCATTTTTAAAGTCAACAGTTTTTCCCTTGGAGTCTGTCAACCTTCCATCATCTAATATCTGTAATAGCATATTAAATACATCTGGATGCGCCTTTTCAATCTCATCAAATAAAATAACTGCATATGGTTTTCTTCTGACAGCCTCAGTTAGCTGCCCACCTTCATCATATCCAACATATCCTGGAGGTGATCCAATTAATCTTGAAACAGAATGTTTTTCCATATATTCAGACATATCTATCCTTATCATAGCATCCTCATCACCAAATAGTGATTCTGCCAATGCCTTTGCTAAATATGTCTTACCTACCCCTGTAGGTCCTACAAATATAAAGCTACCAACTGGTTTCTTTGGATCTTTAAGCCCAACCCTGGACCTTCTTACTGCATTTGCCACTGCTTCTACAGCTTGCTCTTGGCCTATTACTCTTTTATGCAGGATTTCTTCTAAATTCAATAACCTTTCAGATTCTTCAGTTGTCATTTTTGTCACAGGTACTCCTGTCCAATTTGAAACTACCTTAGCAATCTCTTCATAATTAACAACCATACTTGAAGTCTGCTTTTCCTGCTCCCATTTAGTTTTATTGCTACTTAATTCTTCCTTAACTTGCCTTTCCATATCCCTTATTTTTGCTGCTTTTTCATAGTTTTGAGTATTTATTGCTTCCTCTTTTTCTTGTGAAAGGTCTTCTAGTCTTTCCTCTAAACTCTTTAACTCTACAGGTGCAACGTAAGAGTTTATTCTAATCATTGAGGCTGCTTCATCTATTAGGTCAATTGCTTTATCAGGCAAAAATCTGTCCGTAATATATCTGCTGGATAACTCTGCTGCAGCCTTGATAGCCTCATCAGTAATTTTCACCATATGATGAGCCTCATATTTATCCCTTAGACCTTCCAATATCTTAATAGTATCTTCTACGTTAGGCTCTTCTACCATGATAGGCTGGAATCTTCTTTCTAAGGCTGAATCTTTTTCAATATGCTTTCTATACTCATCTATAGTAGTTGCACCTACTACTTGTAGTTCACCCCTAGCAAGTACAGGTTTTAATATGTTAGAGGCGTCTATTGCCCCTTCTGCTGCTCCAGCACCGACTATAGTATGGAGTTCATCAATAAAAAGTATAACATCTCCTGCTTCCTTTAATT
>CAZIII010000106.1:0-3302 GCA_964539425.1 uncultured Tissierellaceae bacterium
AACCCATCCGGTGCATCTAATATGGCAATTCCTTGTATTTGTTTATTTAATCCATTATGCCCTGCAATTAGTTTAAAATCTTTAAAGGATTCTGACTTAAGCATTTCTCGAATAGTTATTCCCATTATTTCACCTACTTTATTTTAATACTAATATTATACCACAAAATCTTATTTAGATTAATTTTTCAAAAAGCAAGTCCTTCTTTTCTCCATGACATCATTGTCATCCTGAGACTTTAGAAGGACTTGCTTTATTTATTCCATACTATTATTTAAGGGGGCTTACATATTTTCTTTTTTCTGTTCTTTTATTAAACTCTGCTTTAGCATCTTCAACTAAGCTTGAATCATTTAATAGATCATACATCATACCAGAGAATATTTCTGCTGCATAGATCATGCCCTTAAGACCAATTGAAGAACCTGATGATGAAGTTGCTTGCCATGAATGGGCTGGCACTCCTAGTGGCCAGGTAGCAGTCAAGAATAAACTCATTGGCATTATCCAAGATACATCTCCACTGTCAGATGAGCCTGCAACCGATACAGAATTCACTTTTTCTTTTTCTAATATTTCTTGGTGAAGATAGACTTTATCATCACTATCAATATATTTCTTTACTTCACCTTCTACCATATTTGGATCTAAACTTTCTTGAATAGTCTTTGCAAAATCTAATTCTTCCTCTGTATAAGATGGGACTCCAATCTCTAGCATATTTTTATGAGTTAAGTCAAATAATACCTTATTTGGCAACATCTCATAACATCCACCAATTACCTCAAAATCAACGGTTGTCTCTGTCATCATGGCTGCACCTTTTGCAACCTTAAATAATCTCTCAGTTATTTCCTCTACATCTTTTCTTCGTGGCGCTCTAACAAAGTACCAAGACTCTGCTTCTTTTGGAACAATATTTGGTGCTCCACCTGCATTTGTTATTGTGTAGTGGATACGAGCTGAATCTACAACATGTTCCCTTAGATAATTAGCACCTACATTCATTAATTCCACTGCATCTAAAGCAGATCTTCCTGATTCTGGGGATTGAGCTGCATGGGCAGATATTCCATGGAATTTAAACTTAATAGAGTTATTTGATAAGAAAGCATTTTCAATTGCTGTATTTGCATTCATTGGATGCCAGCTAAGAGCTAAGTCACATCCCTCAAATGCTCCTGCCTTTATCATCTTTACCTTGCCTATTAAAGTTTCCTCTTCAGGGCAACCAAAGAATCTTATTGTTCCACTTGTCTTAGTTTCTTCTAAATATTTTTTGACTGCAAGTACAGATCCCAATGCAGCACTTCCTAATAGATTATGTCCACAACCATGTCCTGGTCCATTTGTCTCCACAGGATTGAATTTAGTATCTAAAGATTGAGATAATCCTGGAAGTGCATCATATTCTCCTAGAACCGCTATAACTGGAGAACCACTACCATACTCTGCTACAAATCCATGTTCCATTCCTTCTATCTCTTTAATTGTAAAATCATGTGATTTCAATATTTCTCTAAATAGATTAGCTGAATCTTTTTCCTTACCGGAAATTTCAGGATTATTCCATACTTTAAGACTTATTTCTTTTACTTCTTTACTAATATTATTTAAGTATTTTAGTACATCTGACTTATTCAATACAAACCCTCCTCTTTATATTTTTTTCTTTTTATATAAGGCTGACGCTATGGCTATTGTGCCAAACACCGCTCCTAATGTAACTATATAAGTTGGTCTACCAGGTAAAAAGCTAAATACCCCTGCATTTAAAGCAAAAGTTAATGCTAATGCTATACCTAGTGCAATCGGTGCTAGTTTTAATTTCATCAAAGCAAATTGTACAAATATTGCTCCAAATAATGAAGGCAGTAAGTAGTTAAAGGCATCTAATACTGACTTTGGTAATTTTGCTAATATTGCAGTTCCTGCAAATACTCCAATTACTAATATAACTATATTTACAATAACTGATATTGCCATACCTAGTGTTGCTATAATACTACCTTCATCCGTACCTGGTTCTACTCCTGCTACTTTTTGAGATACAGCAGCTGCTGGTATCCTTAAATTAGAGATATTTCCAGTTAAAAATGCCATATATGTTCCTGCTACACCAACTATTGGAAAATATGATATTGGTTCTACTATCCAGTTAATACCTACCGCTGAAGCTATTGCTATAAATCCAGTTATAATAGCATTTACAGGTGGTACTAATTTAAATACTACTGCTAAAACTAATGCTGGTCCAAAGGATAGTAACATTCCTAACCACCCTGTTATTTTTCCCCATTTCATTATATAAGGAAGATAAATCCCATTAAATGTATCTTTATTATCCACTATACGTTCCTCCCTTGTTTTGTCTATAGTATAACTGCTACAATCATTCCACCAAACAAAGCTATTGCCATTGCCCATTCTTTCAGCCATCTTATGTTCCTCTTATCTGCTAATGGCGAAAGCACTACCATTATAAATCCACCTGCTATTGCTGCTATTGTATTTTTATTCATTGCTATTAAATGACCTGATAATAATGAACCAAAAGAACCCAACATTGCTGCTATTGAAATAATCTTTATAAATCCGCTATCACCTTTTGAGAATTTGGTTTGTACTTTATCCATTTTATCTGCTGTTAAAGTAGCAAATAGTATCCATCCAATGGAACCAAGTATCATTGTCCATACTGCATTCGCAAAAGCTATATTGGTCATTGGATCTACTCCCATTGTTACTCCCACGGCTTCCGTTCCGATACCTACTGCCATTAACTCAAACATTACAGAGCCTATGAAAGATAATCTCATCCATGCCATTGGTCCACCTACTGTAACTAATAATGATAAAAGTCCTGTTAGAATTATAAAGGATGGTCCTAAGGATGTAATGAAACTACTCTTCATTGCAGATTTCATTTGCATTTCTGTAATTCCCATTTCCTTACCTGCTTCATATGATTTTTTAGCAAATATTAAAGCTTGAAATAGTGCCAACGCTATTGCTAATCCCGCTGCTATCCACATGGGTAGGCTGTTTGCAATTTCTAAATAATCCATATCTATTCCTCCTCGAATTTGTTATCTGATTAAATATTAGCATACCCAAATAAGTGAAACCAATGTCAAAACTTTTCTTATTTAGTCGAAATATTGAAAATATTTTCATTAAAAATTTCCCTCAGTCTCGAAACTCAAATCTATTTACTCCCTACCGGTCGTATAGATTTGGGTCTCGTTGCGTTTGACCTACCAACAATTTGTGGAAAAACATCACAAATTGGGTTAGGTCAT
>CAZIII010000106.1:3402-7115 GCA_964539425.1 uncultured Tissierellaceae bacterium
AGCTACTGGAAGTCCAGTTGCATCAACTTTAACTATGGCAAGGTCTAAGGTACTGTCATTCCAAAGAACTGTAGCTGGTTTCTTATCCCCATTCTCAAATAATACATTAATTGATTTTGCTTGACCGTCTGCTACTACATGAGAATTCGTAAGGATATATCCATTACTATCTACTATAACTCCAGATCCCACACCTTCAACTTCTTGCTGAGAGAAGAAGTATTGTTGTAATTCCACAGATGTTATACCTACTACTGAACTCATTGACTTCTTGACTACAGCAGATACAGTATTGATATCATCTGATGTATTGATACTTACTTGCTGTGCCACATATTGGTTGTTTGAGTTACCTGCTGGAATTGGTAAGTATCTTCCATATAATCTTGGTCCTATATAGGAAGAAGCTAATCCTCCAATAATTGAGGCTATTAAAGCTAAAGCAATATATGACATGGCACTTCCTCTAAAGGATTTTTTCTTTGGTTTTTTTATCTCTTCAGAGCTTCTATATATATAAATATCCTCTGGTATTTCATAAGTTTTTTCTTCTTTAGTTTTTTCTGATTCAAATAATTCTTCTTCCAATTCAATTTCTTCAATTATTATATCCTCATTGTTTTCTATAAAATCCTTATTGTTTTCATCCATATTAATCCCTCCTATTAAATTCAGTGAATACTAATTCCTAATAGTTATAATCTTTTAAACTATAGACTATTCACCCTTCACTCTTTAACTATCTTTAGTTTAAGCTAAAAATATGAAAATATTATGTGGAAATTATGTTTTTGTTGTGTAATTTACTTTTTATATTCATTTATTTGTTATAATATCTTTAAACAATACAAACTAAAAATGGGGTGATAGTTTTGTCCTATAAAATATATTTAGTGGAAGATGATAATAATTTAAATTTAGTTCTTACATCATATTTAAAGAAAGAAGGTTGGAATGTATCTTCATTCTTAACTGGTGAAGATGCACAAGAAAATATTGCAAATCCACCAGACTTGTGGATTTTAGATATTATGCTTCCAGATATTGATGGTTATCAATTGATTAGAGAAATAAAATCCACTACTCCCAATATACCTGTAATATTTATCTCTGCTAGAGATGCTGATATTGATAGGGTGGTGGGATTAGAGTTAGGTAGTGATGATTACTTGCCAAAACCTTTTTTGCCAAGGGAATTAGTAATTCGTGCTAAGAATCTTCTTGAGAGATATAGCTCTAATTCTATGATAACGAATCTACTACCTTATACTATTAATGATAGTAGTAGATTGGTGAGCTTTGAAAATAAGTATATTGATCTTACTACTAAAGAGTATGATTTGTTAATATATTTTTCAAAAAATATTGGTAACGCTTTATCTAGAGAGCAGATATTAGATCATATATGGGGTAATGATTATTTTGGCTCTGATAGGGTGGTGGATGATCTCGTAAGGAGACTTAGGAAAAAAATGCCAAGGTTAAATGTGGAAACCGTATATGGCTATGGATATAGGGTGATTAAATCATGAAAAATTATCCCTTATCCGTTCAGATTTGGATTGTTATTGCTATTATTACCTTATCCATATCAATAGCCATTTCAATTATATTGCCTTCAACTTTGAGGAGCTTTTTTACTAAAGAAGTATATGCTACTATCCACTCAGCTCAGGATTTAGTGTTTAATCAATTTGATAGTGATATCTACCGTGATTATATTGGGTCTGATTTTTTTGGTGATAATGAGCAAAGCCTGGAAAACATCAGAACTGTAAACCACTTCATAATATTTGATAATAAAATTGCATTTAATTCATCTGTATCTATTGACTTCCTGACAAAAGCACAGAATGAAGCATCTACACAAATTGATGTCAGTAAAGAATATAGAGGGGATATCAATGGTGAAAAAGTCTTTTATATTATTTCAAAGGGAAAAGCCCTTGGACAGGATGCTTCTCTAGTTTCATATATGAAAGATTCCTATAGGCAAGACTTGGTACAGACTTTATTTAAACAACTTATACTTATAATGGTTTTGGTTCTACTATTTAGTTGGATTCCTTCCATTTTAGTATCCAGGTACCTATCCCGACCTTTGGTAATCTTAGAAAAGAAAGTAAATAGATTAGCCAATAATCAATGGAGTGAACCTGTAGAGTTAAATAGAAAGGATGAAATAGGTAAACTTGGTCTTTCAGTAGAACATCTAAGAAATCAACTAATTCGTCAAGATGAAGCCGAACAAAGTTTTTTACAACATGTATCCCATGAATTAAAAACTCCTGTAATGGTTATTCAATCCTTTACTCAAGCCATAAGGGATGGCATATATCCCAAGGGAACTTTGGATAATTCCCTAGATGTTATTGATGAAGAATCAAAACGACTTGAGAAGAAGATAAAAAACCTTTTATATTTAACTAAGTTGGATTATCTATCTAATCACAATACTAAGAAAATCAAATTTTCTCTGGATTCAATAATAAGAGAAATAGTTGATAGATTTTCTTGGAGTAGAAATGATCTTACATGGAATCTTGATCTACTACCTATAAATATACAAGGAGATATGGAACAATGGAGAATTGTAATAGAAAATCTATTGGACAATCAAATACGATATGCTAATAGTCAAATTCTGGTTTCCTTGAAAAGTATTGATAATAAGGTGGTTTTAAGGGTATGGAATGATGGACCTGCAATTGATGATAACTTCAAAGATAGTATGTTTATAGAATTTAATAAGGGTTATAAAGGTGAATTTGGTCTAGGTCTTGCTATAGTTAGTAGAATACTTAGCAACCATAATTCTAAAATATTCGTTAAAAATGAAGAAGATGGAGTATCCTTTTATGTAGAAATATTTCAAGAGGAGATGATAATTTGAAAACATTAAATGTAAAAGTAGAGCATATCTTTCATAGTTCCTTTGTTGTAGAAACAGAACACTATCAATTGGTATTTGATTATTATAAAGGGGATATCTCTTTAAAGGATAAGAAGACCATTGTATTTGTCACCCATGGTCATGGGGATCATTATACTGATACTATCTTTAAATGGAGGGACAAAATCAAAGATATTCAATATGTCTTGAGCTCGGATATTAAAGTTCTAAATGATAATGGCATAATACATTCAATCTCTCCATACGAAGAATTGGTAATAGATAATGTGAAAATTAAAACCTTTGGATCTACAGATATGGGGATATCTTTCTATATTAATGTGGATAATGTTAACATCTTCCATGCTGGAGATCTAAATTGGTGGTATTGGGATGATGATTCAGAGAAAGAAAAACTTGATATGGAAAATTTATTTAAAGATGAGATAGGAAAGATTAAAAACTTAGATGTGGATATAGCCTTCTTTCCAGTAGATCCAAGGCTGGAATCTGCCTTTTATTTAGGTGGAGAATATTTTATCAAAGAAATTAAGCCAAAGTACTTTTTGCCAATGCATTTTGGGGATAACTTTAGCATCGTCCCTGACTTTATCCACAGATTGGAAGGAAATATCAGTGAAATCATGGATTTGAATCATGAAAACCAAACCTTTCAGCTTTAGAAGTTAAAACAAAAAGGATAAAGCCTAGACTTTATCCTCTTTTGTTTTAGCTAATCTCTCTTTTATAAAAATAATATCATCTTTAATCCATCTATGCTTTACTTCAGATACATTAAATTTGACTGTTTTAAATGCAA
>CAZIII010000107.1:0-7078 GCA_964539425.1 uncultured Tissierellaceae bacterium
AGGGAAAGTGGTTAAAATCCACTACAGCCCCCGCTACTGTAAATGGGTACGAAACCAACAAATAGCCACTGGGAAACCGGGAAGGTGTTGGGATTAGGATGATCCATAAGTCAGGAGACCTGCCTGTATTTAAGCCTCGGAGGGAGGGATGAGAGAAATTATAAACTTATCCTTATTTAATAGGCATAAGTTTTTTTGTTATGTAGGAGACTAAAAAGAAAGTAGGAGGTATAAAAATGAAAAGCTTTAAAAGAATAGCATTGCTTTTATCATTAATAATAATAGTATTAGCTATGGTCGGATGTGCACCAAAGGAAAATGACAATAACAAATTAAAGGTTGAAGACGTAGAGGGAAAGATAGAGGATAAAAATGAAGAAACTTTTAGTTTCCCAATAGAAGTTGAAGATATTTTTGGTAATAAGGAAACAATAGAAGAAGAACCTATGAAAATAGTTTCATTAGCTCCAAATAATACAGAGGTATTATTTGCCTTGGGTTTAGGTGATAGGGTTGTAGGAGTTTCATCTACTTGTGATTATCCAGAAGAAGCAAAGACAAGAGAAGTAGTTGGAGATTTTAATGGAAACAATCTAGAAAGAATAGTAGAGCTTGACGCAGACTTGGTTCTAGTTTATGGACCAGGTAATGAAGAAGAAAACCAGGTCTTAAGAGATGCTGGTATTAAGGTTCTAGGATTTTTGCCTGAAACAATAGATTCTGTAATTAATGACATTAAAACAATAGGAAAAGCAACAGGAAAGAGTAAGGAAGCTGCTGATCTTATTGAAGCAATGAATCAAAAGAAAAATGATATATTAGATAAAGTAAAGGGACAAGAAGAAGTGAAAGTATTCTATGAAATATGGCATGACCCTCTTATGGCAGCGGGTAAGGGATCTTTTATGGACGAACTAATAAGCTTATCAGGTGGTAAAAACATAGCCCAAGATGCAGAAGGAGCTTATCCACAATATGATTTAGAGCAATTAATTGAAAGAGATCCAGAAGTGTTTTTAGCAGCTAAGGATATGCCTGAAAAAACTGCTGAATCCGTAAAGTTAAGAGTAGGTTATGAAAACATTTCTGCTATTAAAAATGATAGAATCCATTTATTTGAAGGTAATGATGCAAATGTAGTATCTAGACCTGGACCAAGAATAATTGAAGCACTAGAATTAGTAGCAAAAGCTATTCATCCAGAATTATTTAAGTAAAGTTGGGATTTAGATGAAAATAAACCTAAGCAAGTCCAAATATGGTTATGTACTAATAGTATTATTTCTGCTATTAGTGTTATCAATAGGATTTTTCTCCATAATAGGTACTGCTAATATTAATGTGATTGATACATTTCGGATTGTAGGCTCAAAAATACCACTTATAAGAAATTATATTGACATTTCAGATATAGAAAAGTCTCATCAAACCATAATTTGGGCTATTAGGCTTCCAAGGGTATTATTAGGTATCTTGGTGGGCTCTAGCTTATCAATTGCTGGTGCTGCTTTTCAAGGAATATTTAAAAATCCAATGGCTGATCCCTATGTAATAGGTATTTCTTCGGGTGCAGCCCTTGGTGCAAGTATCGCAATAGTACTAGGATTAAGTATAAGCTTTATAAATATATCAACTATATCTATTTTCGCATTTCTAGGTGCTTTGGGAGCTGTATTTATTGTATATAATATTGCAAGAATAAAGAATAAAGTTCCCGTAACTACTTTGCTTTTAGCTGGTATTGCCATAGGACAATTTTTAACAGCTATAATGTCCTTTATCATGGTTATATATAGTAAGGATATGGCAAAAATTATTTATTGGACAATGGGTAGTTTAGCAGGAAAGGGATGGGACCCATTAATTAAAATATCAATCCCTGTAATTATCTCAATGGTTTTAGTAAGTTTTCATGCAAGGGATTTAAATATCATGTTAACCGGAGAAGAATCAGCTCAGAGTATGGGAGTAGATGTAGAGAAGACTAAGATTTATATATTAATATTAGGTACTTTTATGGTTTCAATGGTAGTATCAATAGCAGGAATTATAGGGTTTGTTGGACTTGTTATTCCACACATAGTAAGGATTTTACTTGGACCAGATAATAGAATACTACTTCCTGCATCTGCACTAGTAGGTGGAATATTTATGGTCGCTGCGGATACAATAGCTAGAACGATTATTTCTCCTGTAGAAATTCCAGTAGGTATTATCACAGCATTATTTGGAGGACCATTTTTCTTATATTTACTGAAAAAGAGTAAGGGTAAGAGATAAAGAAAAAGATATAAATTATGAATTGTTAATTGCTAACACCGGAGGCGGTAGTATGTATGCATTAGAAGTGGAAAATTTAAAATTTGGTTATAATAGGGAGTTAATATTAAAAGGTATTTCTTTTAATGTGGAGAAGGGGAATTTTATAAGCATAGTTGGACCTAATGGATCAGGGAAGTCAACCCTTTTAAAAAATCTCAATCGTATATATACTCCTAAAGAAGGTAAAGTTTTCTTAGACAATATTGACATTAAAAAAATAAGGATCAAGGAGCTAGCAAAGAAAATTGCGCTGGTTCCGCAAAATACTATAATTGATTATGAGTTTAAAGTAGAAGAAATAGTATTAATGGGAAGGCATCCATATAAGGGTAGGTTCCAAAAAGATGACAAAAATGATTATGAAATTGTGAGAGAGGTCTTAGAATTAACTAACACTCTTCATCTAAAGGATAGGATTATTACAGAGATATCTGGCGGAGAAAGACAAAGGGTTATAATAGCTAAAGCTTTAGCTCAAAATCCTTCTATTATTCTTTTGGATGAACCAACATCGCATTTGGATATAAATCACCAAATAGAAATATTGAATCTTTTGAGGAAATTAAATAAAGAAAAAGGTACCACCATAGTAGTAGTAATCCATGATATAAACCTAGCATCTAGGTACTCTGATAGAATAATCATGCTTAATGAGGGTGAAATCATTGGTATGGGAAGTCCAGATGAAGTTATTACTGAAGAAAATATAGAATCTGCATATAATTTAAAGGTAGTCATAGAGAAAAACAAGTATACTGATGCCATTTATTTAACAGCATTATAAAAGTAAATATTAATATTAAAACCTTTCTGCCATAGAAAGGTTTTGTTTTGGGAAATTTTCATTTTATTATTAGTAGTTTTATGTTATATTAATTAATTGAAGGAGTGAAAAATATGTCATATAAACTAATTGCTATTGATATGGATGGTACATTATTAAATAGCAACAACCAAGTATCAGAAAGAACGAGAAAGTCAATAGAATTGGCAAAGGATAAGGGCGTTCATATTGTCCTATCTACAGGTAGAATATTAAAATCAGCATTATACTATTCTAGATCATTAAATTTAAAGAATCCAATAGTTGCAAGTAATGGTGCAATAATTGTAGATGAATCTGCAAATGTTATCTTCAAAAAGCCTATAGACAATATTTTAGTTAAGGAAATAGTTAAGATTGCTATAGAAAGAAATATATATTATCATTTCTATGATGAATCTAGATTTTATTCACACAGGAAAGTTGATGAAGTACTTGCATTTTATAGTGAAGGTAATGGTAAACTAAGTATAGATATGACAGTATTTGAAGATGTAGAAGAAATCCTACAAATAAAGGATATAAATATATATAAGTTTTTATTCGTGGATAATAATAGGGAAAAATTAATTGATCTTAGGATAGAACTAAATAAATTAGATAAAATAGGCACTTCAAGCTCTTGGGATAATAATATTGAAGCAATGGGGTTTAATGTATCTAAGGGAGAAGCCTTAAAAGAATTATGCAACAAATTGAATATTAGACAAGATGAAGTTATAGCTATTGGAGATAGTGAAAATGATCTATCTATGATAAATTTTGCAGGATTAGGGGTAGCAATGGGAAATGCTGATAAAAATGTAAAGGAACAAGCAGCTTATATAACTGATTCAAACAATGAAAATGGAGTGGCAAAAGTAATAGAAAAATATATATTATAATAGGAGATGAAAAATAAATTATGGCATTACATATAGTACTTGTAGAACCAGAGATACCTCAAAACACAGGGAATATTGCTAGGACTTGTGCATTAACTGGGGCTGTCCTTCATTTAGTAAGACCATTGGGATTTTCAGTAGATGACAAAGCTCTTAAAAGAGCCGGACTTGATTATTGGAATTTAGTTGAAATATATTATTATGATAGTTTTTCTGAAATACGTAATAAGTATCCAAATGGGAATTTTTATTATGCTACAACAAAAGCAAAACATAAGTATACTGAACTGAATTATGAAGATGAATCATTTTTTGTGTTTGGTAAGGAAACAAAAGGGTTGCCAAAGGAAATAATGGATGATAATATTAACAATGGAATTCGAATCCCTATGAGAACAGACATAGCTAGATCCCTTAATTTAGCTAATTCTGTAAATATAATATTATTTGAGGCTTTGCGACAATTAGATTTTCCTAGTATTAAATAATATTTAATTTGATTAGTAATATAAAGAGATAAAAATATGATATTATATATCTATAATAAGTAGATTAACAGAAGATTAAAGGTAAATAAATTTTCTAGGAGGGTAATTATGAATATTGCACTACCAGTACTTGGTGGCCTTGGATTATTTCTATATGGAATGAACATAATGGGAACAGGTTTGCAAAAGGCAGCAGGTGAAAAATTAAAAAAATTAATTGAGGTACTTACGAACAATAGACTAATGGGAGTTTTAGTAGGAGCATTAGTTACTATGGTTGTTCAAAGTAGTTCTGCAACTACAGTTATGGTAATAGGATTTGTAAATGCTGGAATTATGTCATTGGCCCAGGCAGCAGGAGTTATAATGGGTGCTAATATTGGTACAACAATTACTGCTCAATTAATAGCATTTAAATTAACAGATTATGCCCCTTTAGCAGTAGCCATAGGTGTGGCAATTTGGCTTTCAACTTCTAAGAAGAAATCAAAAAATATAGCCGAGATACTTATTGGATTTGGTATTCTATTCATTGGTATGGAAATGATGGGAGATGGATTAAAACCATTAATTGATAATCCTGTTTTTTCTGACATAATGCTAAAGTTGAATAATCCCGTTTTGGGAATGTTAGTAGGTCTTGGATTGACTACTCTAGTACAAAGTAGTAGTGCTTCTATAGGCTTGCTGCAAGCGTTAGCAGGGCAGGGGTTGTTGAATATTAATATGGCTTTTCCAATACTTTTTGGAGATAATATCGGTACAACTACAACTGCTATGATATCAGCAGTTGGAGCAAATAAAACAGCAAAGAGAGCTTCTATTATACATTTTCTTTTTAATTTAGTTGGTACAATTATATTTATGACTATATTAAGAGTGCCAATACAAGCTTTGGTCTTAAAGATATCACCAGATAATATTCAAAGACAAATTGCTAACGCCCATACAATCTTTAACCTAATCAATGTAGTTATACAATTGCCTTTTGCCAATTTGTTAGTTAAAGTGGCTACATTCCTTGTTCCTGGAGATGATATAGGAGAAGCTAAAGAAGCAAAATTTCTTGATTCTAGAATTATCGAGACCCCTTCAATAGCTCTGGGTCAAGCAAGAAAAGAAATTATTAGGATGGGAAAATTTGTAGAAGACAATCTTATTAAATCTAGACAAGCCTTGGTAGAAGGGCAATATGATAAAATAGATATAGCACTGGAACAAGAGCAAAAAATAAATAAATTACAAAAAGAAATAACGGAGTACTTAGTTTTACTATCAAATGCGCCATTGACTGATGAAGAACATAAGCAAGTTAATGTTTTCTTTAACAATATTAATGATATTGAAAGAGTTGGAGATCATGCTGAAAATATAATAGAACTAGCTGAAGAGCGAAAAGATAATGATTACCAATTTACAGATGGAGCAACAGAAGAATTAAATGAAATGTTTGATAAGTGTCAAGAAGGGTTAAGTAAAATAATAGAGGCTTATACTACTAATGATGAATCCTTAGCCAGAGAAGTATTAATTATTGAAGATGAAGTAGATGCACTAGAAACAAGAAATAGAACTAACCATATTGATAGACTAAACAGAGGAATGTGTTCAACAGGGCCTGGAATCTTATATTTAGATGTAATGTCTAATTTAGAAAGAGTTTCAGATCATTGCTCTAATATAGCATTATACGTACTAGATAACTATAAATAAAACATAAGTCAAAATAAAAATAATCTATAACAAATGGGGTTGTATATTTTATATTTATATATTATAATGTTTTTAGAGTGTTAAATTTGTATCACAATTAAAATTATATTCTGGATGATAAGTACGGGAGAGACCATTTTATGGCGCCGAAGGAGTAATTTGAGAATTGACCGATTCTCAGTGAATCTCTCAGGCAAAAGGACCGTATTTTGACAGAACTCTGGAAAGCGCTAGCACCGAAGGAGCAACCCAAGTAATTGGAGAATCTCTCAGGTAAATGAACAGAGTAAATAGGTTTGTTATACCTGTTTATTCTGTTTTTGTTTTTTTATAAGCAAAATGGGGTAAAATAATGAGGTAATAATTAAATTATATTTAATTTGTTTTAAATTTATATTAAAGCTACATAATAAATATTTACAAGGGAGGAAATTAAATGGTTTATGATGTAATAATCATAGGAGCAGGTCCAGCAGGTTTAGCAGCAGGGCTATATGCATCAAGAGCAAGACTAAACACTTTAATCATCGAAAAGGAAGGTGACGGTGGACAAATTAAGACAACTGATGAAGTTGCTAATTATCCAGGATCAATCGAGAATGCAAGTGGACCATCCTTAATTGCAAGAATGGTAGAACAAGTCAATGAATTTGGTGCAAAAAGGATAATTGATGAAATTAAATCAGTATCCTTAGAAGGTCAAATTAAAGTTTTAAAAGGTAATAAAGAAGAATATCAAGCGAAAACTGTTATTATTGGAACAGGTGCAACACCAAAACTAATAGGTTGCCCAGGAGAAAAAGAATTAACAGGTAGAGGAGTTTCATATTGTGCAACATGTGATGCTG
>CAZIII010000108.1:0-7062 GCA_964539425.1 uncultured Tissierellaceae bacterium
TCATACATATTTTCCACTTCATTGTAATGAATCCTCATCAATTCTTTCTGATATGCTTCTATTTGCTTTCTTTTATTCTGATTAAAAAAACGCATTGCCTCCCTCCTAGAAATAATTGATAATGGCTTGATTAATTGCTTCGTATCGACCACGAGCTAAAGGAACGATATCTCCATTTTTAAGTTCTACTTCCGTCTTGCTTGTCCTTTTTATATACATTAAATTAATTAGAAAAGAGCGCCCTACTCTAAAAAAACCCTCATCTAGTTCATCTTCTAAGTCTGTTAAAGTTTGCTTTCTAGTATACTTACCTTCCAAGGTATGGATGGTTATATAATTGCGATCTACTTCAGCATAAAGAATGCTATGTAAAGGTAATTGAATCATCTCTCCATTTGATTCTATATATATAACTTTTTCACTGACTGAAATTCTCTCTATGGCCTTATCTAAAACCTCAAATAACTTTTCTTCATTTACTGGTTTTAATAGATAATTCAAAGCTTCCACATCATATCCTTGAGAAATATAGTCCATATAGCCTGTTATAAATACAATCTGAATTGATTTGTTTTGTTCTCGAATAATCTGAGCTAAATCCACACCATTCATTCCTGACATTTCAATATCTAAAAGTAAAATATCAAAACCCTTATCTTCTTCATATGTAAATAGAAAAGATTCAGCCGAAGAAAAAGTCTGTATTTTTACTTTAATATTATTCTTTTTAGCCCACTTTTTAACCAGTTCTTTCAGTAAATTACAAATAATAGGTTCATCATCACATATAGCAATTTGATAATTCATCTTAGTCTTCCTTTCTTCTTGATTTATAAGTACTTCTGGGCTTAAATCTTTGTAAGTATATTTTATCATAATTTCATTACGAATAAACTGGAAAACTGTAATAAATGGAAATATAAAAAAATTGCCTGTAAAGGAATATATTCCTCTACAGGCATTAATTTTATCCACTGATTAGTAGTAAAGTTACATTATTGAATCAAGTATATCATTCATATTGTCCACTAATCCTTCCCAAGAAAAGGATTTTATTTTATCTTCCATTGTTTTATGCCATTGCTTCTTCTCTCTTACCTTTTCAACTTGGCATAATATGGCTTTTTTTAGGTTTTCTTTAAATTCTGGCAAATCTTCTTTAACTGGTTTATCTGTATCATATATTCTAGGAAGTGGAACATATTTAATTATTCCAGACTCTTTTATTTCTTCTCCTAAAAGGGTCATTAAGGCTTCTATTTCTGTAGTTACAACATACAATCCACAGGCTAAACTCTCTATGGCCATAAGACCTAAACCTTCATAGAAGGAAGGCATGAGAAATACATCCTTTTCCCTCAATTCATCCCCTAAAGCAGCTTGATCTTTTACATTATATACTCTTATTCTACTATCACCATTAATATAATCTTCTATTTTCTTTTTGTTTTCCTCATTAGGATTACCTATAATATCTAAGGTTACATCTTCTAGGTCTAGAGATTTATAAGCCTCTATAAGTTCATAAACTCCTTTAGATGGGTCTATTTTTGCACAGAATACAAGTCTAACTTTATCAGCGTATGTTTTTTCCTTTGGAGGATAGAAGATATTTTGGTTAAAACCTCCTCCTACTGCAATTATCTTATTTCTGTCTATATTGTATATTTCTACTATTTCATCTTTTTGCTCTCCAGATATTGAAAATACATAGTCTAGTTCGTGTATTTTATTTACATATTTCTCTTTAATATGTGGATTCATTCTAGCTTGTCTCAAATCTGTATTGTGACATAATCCGATGATTTTTGTATCAGGAAATATCTCTCTAACTAAAGAAGTCAAAATCCACAGATGGTGAGCAAATATTATATCTGGATTAAATTCCTTCTTTGCTTTTTCTAGTCTTTTTCTAAAGGCTTCTTTCCAAACATCTACCATTTCCTCTGTCATAGATGAATATAAGGTATTTTCATAAGGCATTACGTCACTCATCCCTACTATAGGGAATGGTAACTCTTCAGATTTAAAAAGTAGAGGATACTGATCTTCATCAGGTAAAATATTCCAAGGATAATCATCTTGATATGCAAAAATAGCCTTTTGTTCATGATTATGTTTTTTAAAACCTTCTACCATATTTGAGTAATACACTCCCGAACCTGTTCTTGATGGCAATTGTGCTATAATATGTAATATTTTCATATTTCCCTCTTTTCCATTTCTATATATATTTTTACACCTATTTGAAACTCTTCTTCATTATTAAGTCTAAGCATTTTGTATTTATTCTTATTTGATTCAATAATATATTCAATAAATGAACCCTTGAAGGTCTTTCCTACTATTATGGCTTCTTCCCCATTTTCAGATATTTTAATAGCTTCAGGTCTTACAAAAAGACCATTATCTATATTAACAGCCCCTATAAAATTAAGAACAAACTCGGTTTCTGGATTTAAATATATATTCCTTGAAGTATCTATTTGCTCTATTCTTCCTTTGTTCATCAAAATTATTCTATCAGCTATTGAAAAAGCATCCTCTTGATCATGGGTTACGAATACCATAGTAATGTTAAATAAGTCTCTTATCCTAAGAAGTTCTTCACGCATGGAAACTCGGAGCTTTGTATCTAGGTTTGAAAAAGGTTCATCTAATAGGAGTAATTTAGGCTTTACTATTAAAGAACGCCCTAAGGCAACCCTTTGCTGTTCTCCACCTGATAATTCTGTTACCTTTTTATTTTCATAACCCCTTAGATTTAAAACTTCTAGCATCTTCATTCCTTCTGCAAGGGCATCTTTCCTCTTGTATTTTCTAAACTTTAACCCATATATTATATTTTCCATTACAGTCTTATGTGGAAATAAGCCATAGGATTGGAATACTGTGGCTATTGCTCTCTCTTCTGGTTCTAGATTTTCTATATTTATCCCATCCAGTATGATTTCTCCATTATCTATTTCAACAAATCCACCAATAGATTGGAGTACAGTAGTTTTTCCACAACCTGAAGGTCCTAGAATACAGATTATTTCCTTTTCCTCTATGGAAAAAGAAATATTCTTTACGGCTTCTATATTATTGTATTTTTTAGTTAAGTCTTTAATTTTCAGAAACATTTCTACTACCTCTATTGTATATTCTATAAGATAATAAGCTAACAGATAAACATACTATGATTATTATACAAGAAAGTACAGATGCTACTTTGTATTTTCCACTGGATACTAAATCAAACAATACAAAAGTGGCTAGCTTTCTACTTGGATAAACTAAAAATATTATCGACCCTATGGTGGTCATTGAAGATATAAATGCATTTGTAAATGAAAGAAATAGGCCTGAATAGCTCATGGGAAATACCATATCCTTTAAAATATATAAATTGTGAGCACCTAAATCCTTTGCTGAATTTAAAGTTGATTTTTCTATTTGAGTCATACTACTTTGTATTGTCCTAATAGACATAGGTAATTGTCTGAAAATCAAGTTTAGTATTACTATAAGAGCTGTCCCCGTTAATTTTAATGGACTTTTATTGAAAGCAAAAATATATCCTAGTCCAAAAAAGGTTCCTGGAACTATATAGGGCATATTTGAAATAAAATCCACTAGCTTCATAAATTTATTATTCATAATATAGGAGTAAAAAGAAAGTATAAGTCCTATTAAGCTTGAAAACACTCCTGCTATTATGGAATATATTATACTTCTTATAAAGCTGTCTTTAATATGGGGAATACTATCTTTAATGTTATCTAGAGTAAAATAAGTCTCACCCTTATATTTATCAGTAAATGCTGATATGAAAATTGCAAAGTACTGAATTATTAGCCATAATATAAAAAACAAAGCCAAGATCTTTACTATATGATACAATCCTGTCTTTTTCATTCTAGCTTTGGTTTCTCTTAAGTTTTTAGATGCGCTTTGTTGTTGCTTTAAAAAATGACCATATACTATAAATACAATTACTGATGGAATAAAAAGAATAACAGAAATCGCAGATGCCCTAGGAGAGTTTCCCTTAGCAATAATAGATAAATATGCTTCTGTTGCCAGTGTATTAAATGCCCCTCCTATTATCATAGGACTCGAAAAATCTGCCATAGATCTAATAAAACTTAATAAGAAACAAACAGCTATGGCTGGCTTCATAAGAGGTATTATTATATCTAGAATAATACTTGTAGTATTTGCTTTTAAAGATTTTGCAGATTCTATCATGGTGTTATCGAAGGAATTTAAGTATCCTATTAGTAATACTGCATTTAAGGAAGTAAAACCTAAGGTTTGCACAGATACTATTCCCCATATACCATAGGGGTTTATGGATAGTTTTAAAATATTTTTGGTGATAAATCCACTTCTGCCAAACAATTCTATATAGGTTAATGACCCTATAAAGGGTGGAGAAACCATGGTAAGGAGCATTATAAACATTATTATTTTCTTTTGTCTTTCTGTAGCAAAAAATGTAATAAGGCCTAAGGCCAAAGCAAATATTGTAGAAAGTAAAGCTGTTATAGTGGCTGATAATATTGAATTTTTCACTAAATAAAATTCACCTTTTAAAAACGAAAATTCCGAGAAATTAACTTGTCCATTACTATATAAAGCCTTACCAAATACTGATACAAAGGGGTATAAGATAAAGACTAGAATCAATAAAACCATAAAAGTTTTCAGTATTGAATTCATTATATCTAGAGCTTTTTTCTCTTTGCTCAATCTAATTATTGAATCCATTATATTATTAGTCTTTTTCCTTATACCCATTTAATATCACCTATATTATTTTTCTTTTGTTAATTATTTGCCTTTAGTTAATTCTTCCCATCTAGTTAATATGCTCTCTCTCATACTACCAAAAGTAGAGATATCTTGATCAATTAATTTATCTTCTGGTAGACCTAAATCATACCCTTCAATTCCTTCTTTAATCATTTGAGCACTATCTTTTCCATCTAATTCTGAAAGTTTCTTTTGATTTTCATCTCTTAACATGAAATCCACAAAAGCTTTTGCTATATC
This sequence comes from uncultured Tissierellaceae bacterium, assembly GCA_964539425.1. Lineage (GTDB taxonomy): Bacteria > Bacillota > Clostridia > Tissierellales > Tissierellaceae > JAVKTS01. Next base: position 5,041 of record CAZIII010000108.1, read on the forward strand.
TACTCCGTCTCCACCTTTGAAAATAGCTACTCCTTCTGGAACCCATGGAATACCATCTTCTGGATAGATTACTGTTAGATTGTTTTTTACTGCTACATCAAATGAACCCTTATCTGCTGGTATTATACCTATGGAAAATTCTCCTGCAACTGTTTTTTCTTCTGGGTCTTTACCTCTTTTTCCATAGAAAGGAATATTGTCATTTAATTTTGAAAGGAATTCCCAACCTGCTTCTTCGCCCATCATATCAAGTATACCCTTTACTGCGCCATAGTTAGTTCCTGAAATAGCTGGGTTTGACATTATTATTTCATCTTTGTATTTAGGATCTACTAGTTCAGCCCAAGTTGTTGGTACTTCTAGGTTTTTTTCTTGTAATAGCTCTTCATTTACTAAAAATCCAACAACTGTTAAACCTTTAGATAACCAAAAGTTATCACTATCTATGAAACGACTATCAACTTTATCTGCTTCTTTTGGTAGATATTGCTCAAGTAATCCTGACTCTTTAGCAGCCATGAAAGCATCTAATCCGCCTCCAAACCATAGGTCTGCCATAGGTTTTCCGCCTTCTGCTTCAATTCTAGCAATAACTTCTCCACTACTCATAGATAAAAATTCAACTTTAGCATTTACTTCTTGTGAAAAAGCATCAAATAATTCTGCATACTTTTCAGAAGTAGTAACTACATTCATAGTTTTTCCTTCGAAGTCATACTTCTCTTCTTTTACATCTTCAACATCTTCAACAACTATGTCTTTTGCACCTTCATCTTCGATTACTTCTGGACCTTTATTCGCACAACCTGTGTAAACTACCATGCTAAGAACAAGTAGCATGATTAATAAAATTCTTTTTTTCATAACTAGTCTCCTCGTATTAAATATTGTATTTTTTTAACATACTTAACTGTGAATCCTTAACTTAAACTAATGGAATCAGTTTTTATCTTTTACCACAGTTAAAAAGTATTTCTCTAATTAAAAAGCTATTCACTTAAAAGTCTTTAAATGAATAGCTCCTTGTTTTAGTTTCCTAAAAGATTTTTGTAGTCGTCTCCTGCTTCTTCCCAAGCAGTCATTCCGCCTTCTAGTGTAAAGATACTATCTGCTGGTACTCCCATTTGTATCATTAAATCTGTTGCTTTTTGTGCATATGATTTACCTGAATAACAAACTAATGCATACTTAGTACCTTCAGCTCCCTTTTCGTCTCCAGTTGCTGACTTAAGTGCTACTTTTAAATTTTCTATTCCTTTAGCATCGTCTCCGCCTTTATTAGCAGCATCTTGGTCTGCATCAAAAGAACCTACGATATGACCTTTGTTAAAGTCTTCTATTTTTCTTACATCTAGAATAACATAATCACCTGATTCTGCTTCTATAGATTCCTTTAAATCTTCTGCTACAATATATTTCATTTGATTTGTTGTTGCTGCTGGCTCCACTTTTTTACCACATGCTACTAATACTAATGATAATACAAGTAAAACAGCTACTAATTTTAATGATTTGTTTCTCATTATATTCATACCTCCATATATTAATTTTCTTGTCCACATTACATTTTACATTAAATGATAATTTTAAACAAATTGATAATATCTATAGTATTTTTTTTATTATTAACTTTTTCTATAGTACTTGACTTACTCCAACCCTTTGATAATTCTTTAGCTCTGCCTTTCCTTATCCTATATATTGCTTTGCTTGTATATTGTACATATTTGCATATAATCCGTCTCGCTCAATTAATTCCTTGTGATTTCCTTCCTCTAGGATCTCCCCTTTATCCAATACAATAATACGATCAGCAATTCTTGTGCTGGAAAGCCTATGGGATATAAATATGGATGTCTTTCCCTCTGTTAGTTTAATTAAATTTTCGAATACTTCTTCTTCACTTTTAGGATCTAAAGCTGCAGTAGGTTCATCTAAGATAACTATACTTCCATCCCTTGCAAGTGCTCGTGATATTGCAATTTTTTGTTCTTGCCCACCTGAGGGAAGTAGCCCCTTATC
>CAZIII010000109.1:0-7034 GCA_964539425.1 uncultured Tissierellaceae bacterium
ATCGGTCATTTATATAATTTAGCTTGTTGGGCTTCCACCCAAACCCGATTGGGGACATTCCCCAAACCCCTAGAGGATTTTAAGGAACACAATAGCACAATCAAATAAAAAGAGCATTTGATAGAGCTATTATGATTTATAAATAACCTTAAAGATAGAAAAAAATTACTCGATTTTTCTATCTTTAAAGTTATCTAATGATAAGGAGTGAAAGATTATGGCTAATAGAAGTAGAAAAAATGAATTAAAGGTCTATCTTTCAGATGAAGAGCAGGAAATATTAAATAGGAAGATTGAACAGGCAGGGATAGTAAATAAGTCCGCCTATGTTAGAAAAATGCTTTGTGATGGAGTAATTATTAATGTAGATTTATCCTTAATAAAGAACCATAATAGGGAAATTAGCAAGATAGGAAACAACCTAAATCAGATTGCAAAACAGCTAAACGGTCTTAACTATATTGATCCAGAAGATGTAAAAAGGGTAGAGGAAATGACTAAGGAAATAAAAAGGATGCAAAGGGAAATTCTTCTAAACTTTCAAGAAATAATATAAAGAAAAGGAGGCTGAGACAAGTGGCAGTAACCAGATTATCTAAAATAAAATCAAGTACTTCTAGTTCAACTAATAATACCTTAAAGGGTAGACTAGATTATATTATTAATAAGGATAAGACCAATGATGAAGAACTTGTTTCAGCTTTTGAATGTGAAGTAGATACAGCCTACATAGAATTTGCCCTAAACAAAGATCTTTATGAAAAGATAACAGGGAATGAAATAAAAAAATCAGGTGATGTTTTAGCCTATCATTTAAGACAGGCCTTTAAGCCAGGAGAAGTATCTGCAGAAGAGGCCCATGAAATTGGGCTAAAACTAGCTAAAGAATTTACTAAAGAAAACCACCAATTTGTTATAGCTACCCATGTAGATAAGGCCCATATTCATAATCATATTATTTTTAATTCTACTAATTTAGATTCTGAAGGTAAATTTAAAGATGAATGGAGATCTGCTAAGGATGTAAGAAAGATAAGTGATAGATTATGTCTAGAGCATGGTTTATCTGTGGTGGAACCTAAAAACGAAAGAGGCCAGCATTACAAGGAATGGGAAGAAAATAAAAAGGGCAAGAGTTGGAAGCAACAGATAAAAGATATATTAGATGAAACTATAGTAGTAAGTAAAAGTTATGATGAGTTTATGGAGATTGTAAAGTCCAGAGGTATAGAAGTAAAGGAAGGAAAATATATAGCTTTTAGATTAGAGAAATTAGGACAAGAAAGATTTACTAGGGGAAAGACTTTAGGAGCAGATTATACAGAAGAGCAGCTTAAATCAAGAATAGAAGAAAGAAATAGCAGTAGATCTAAATTTAAAAAGTTAGCTATTAGCCCTCGGAAGGTAAAAGGAAATCTGTCAGGTAAGAAAAAGAAACTCTATACATTAGAACAGCAATTATATTATAAATCAAGGAATGATAAATATAGAGAAGTGAAGGATTTAGCTGAAACTATTTTACTTCTTAGGAATGAAAAAATAGATAGAAGAAGTGATATAGATTTAAGGATAAAGGAATTAAATACTCAGGCTGGTGAAATCAATAGAGATATTAAGGCCTTAGAGAAGAAATCAAAATCCTTTAATGAGATTGCAAAATATCTTAATACCTGCAATAAGTACAAGGGCCTTTATAATAAATATGAAGCAACAGTCTTTAATAAAAAAGGTTTTTATAGGAAGAATGAAGGAGAAATCCTATCCTTCGAGCATGCAAGATCTCAGCTAGAAAAACTAAATATAGATTTAAACACTGATATTAATAAGGTCTTGGAAAGTTCCAAGGAATTTAATAGTGAAATAGATAATATAAGTAAGGACTTCAAGCAGTTACAAGATAGAATAAGTAAAATAAGGGATGCAGAAAAGAAAATAGATGATATCTTAGCAAATAAAGATGAGCCTCTTGGAAAATCAAATATTAAAGATTTGGAAAGATAGATATTTGCTAATAAGTATCAAATATAAAAATATAAATGATATAATTTAATAAGTGGTTAAAAGTTACCAACATTATAAAAAGAAGATTAGTATATAAATAAAAAGGTTTAATAATATAGGAATTTAGTTATGGGCCTCTCTAGATAAATCTAACGAAAGATACATTGAATTTCAAAGTTTTATTAGCATGTCTATTAATATATATATTTCAATGAAAAGTCTAGAATTAATATGTAAAAATGGAGATTTCTCCTAATGGTATAATTAGATTTAAGGAGGATATTTATGTCAGTACGAATGGCGAATAATATTAATTTAAAAAAAGCAAATAAGAATAAAAATGATGAATTTTATACTCAATTACAAGATATAGAAAAAGAACTACGATATTATAAAGAACATTTTAAAAATAAAATAGTTTACTGCAATTGCGATGATCCAAGAGTCAGTAATTTTTTCAAATACTTTTATTTAAATTTTGAGCACTTAGGATTAAAGAAACTAATAACAACCTGCTATAAAAATCAAGAAATAGATCTTTTTTCAATGAATGATAATGAACAGGCTGTTTGGATTGAATATGAAGGAAATGGAGATATAAAGAATTTTGATAACATAAAGGTAAATAATCTTAAAGGTGATGGTGATTTTAGATCTGATGAATGTATTGAATTACTCAAACAAGCAGATATTGTTGTTACAAATCCTCCCTTTTCTTTATTTAGGGAGTATGTAGCTCAATTAATGGAGTACAAGAAAAATTTCTTAATTATTGGGAATATCAACTGCTTATCTTATAAAGAAATTTTTAACCATATCAAAAATAACGAACTATGGTTGGGTAATGGAATGGGAAGATGGATTTCTGGGTTTATTGTCCCCCCAAATTATGAGTTGTATGGTACTGAAGCTAGGATAGATGAAGACGGGAACAGAATTGTATCAACAAATAATTGCTTATGGTTAACAAATCTTGATATTGAAAAAAGACATAAAGATTTAATACTTTATAAAACATACAATGAAGGAGATTATCCTAGATATATAAATTATGATGGAATTAATTGTGATAAAACTAATGATATTCCATGTGATTATTATGGGGATATAGGTGTTCCAATAACATACTTAGATAAGTATAACCCTGACCAATTTGAAATAGTAGCATTAGGTATAGTTGGCAGTATAGAATTTTCAAACGATAGAAAAATGGAAATTTTAAAAAATGGAAAATCAACTGGCAAATATACATTTAATGCAAAAGGCACTTTGTATAGAATGTATAATCCTGAAAAAGATAAAAAACCTCCTGCGTTTAAGGATTGTGAGACCGGAGATTTATACTCTAGCATATATGCAAGAATAATAATCAAAAGGAGGAAATTTGATGGCAAAGAATAAATCATTAAGAAAAGCAAATAGAGATAAAAATGATGAATTTTATACTCAATTACAAGATATAGAAAAAGAACTACGATATTATAAAGAACATTTTAAAAATAAAATAGTTTACTGCAATTGCGATGATCCAAGAGTCAGTAATTTTTTCAAATACTTTTATTTAAATTTTGAGCACTTAGGATTAAAGAAACTAATAACAACCTGCTATAAAAATCAAGAAATAGATCTTTTTTCAATGAATGATAATGAACAGGCTGTTTGGATTGAATATGAAGGAAATGGAGATATAAAGAATTTTGATAACATAAAGGTAAATAATCTTAAAGGTGATGGTGATTTTAGATCTGATGAATGTATTGAATTACTCAAACAAGCAGATATTGTTGTTACAAATCCTCCCTTTTCTTTATTTAGGGAGTATGTAGCTCAATTAATGGAGTACAAGAAAAATTTCTTAATTGTGGGTAATCAAAATGCAATAACTTACAAAGAGATATTTGCTTTACTAAAAGAAAATATGATTTGGTTAGGTAATAATGTTGGTGATATGGAATTTGAAGTTCCATCATATTATGAGGCGAGAGCCACAAGATATAGAGAAGATGAAGATGGTCGAAAATACAGAAGTTTAGGGAATATATGTTGGTTTACAAACTTAGATATTGAAAAGAGACATCAAGACTTAATACTATACAAAACATATAGTGAAAGTGAATATTTAAATTACGATAATTATGATGCTATAAATGTAGACAAAGTAGTAGATATTCCATGTGATTATTATGAGAATATAGGTGTTCCAATAACATACTTAGATAAATATAACCCTGACCAATTTGAAATAATTGATGGTTTAAATAGGTATAGTATTCTTGATGGGCCTACTCCTGAAACACAAGGTAAATACATGACAGAAATAAATGGCAAACCAAAATATGTAAGAATAATTATAAAAAGAAAGAAGAAGGTGAATTTATGAAAATTAAATTAGAGGAGATACCAATTAGAGAAGTAGTTAAAGGATATGTAGATAACAATGAAGAAGGAATACTAGGTTACGATGGTAGATTAAATATCAGACCAAAATATCAAAGAGAATTTGTATATAAAGATAAACAACGAGATGCTGTAATTGATACAGTTACAAAGAAGTTTCCTCTAAATGTAATGTACTGGGTAAAAACTGGAGATGATGAATACGAAGTTTTAGATGGCCAACAAAGAACAATAAGTATATGTCAGTATATAAACGGAGACTTTTCATTTGAACAATTATATTTTCACAACTTAACTCAAGATAAAAAAGACGAAATATTAGATTATAAATTAATGGTTTATATTTGTGAAGGGACAGATAGCGAAAAGTTAAATTGGTTTAAAACTATAAATATTGCAGGAGAAAAGTTGACTGATCAAGAGTTAAGGAATGCAGTATATGCTGGTGAATGGCTAACAGACGCAAAAAAATATTTTTCTAAATCAAATTGCCCTGCCAGTGGTTTAGCAGGTGACTATATGTCTGGATCCTCTATTAGACAAGAATATTTAGAAACTGCACTAAAATGGATTACCGATAGAGATGGAACTGAAATAGAAAATTATATGGCTATAAAACAACATGACAGCAATGCAAGTGATTTATGGATATACTTTCAAAATGTTATCAACTGGGTAAAAACAATTTTTCCAGAATATCGTAAAGAGCAAAAAGGTATTGATTGGGGGATACTCTATAATCAATATAAAGATGTAGGTTTTAGTCCACATGATTTAGAAAATAAAATAAAAATTCTAATGCAAGATGATGATATTACAAAGAAAAGTGGGATATATAGTTATTTAATAACAGGTCAAGAAAAACATTTAAATATCAGAGCTTTCTCTCAAAATATGAAAAGATCTGCCTACGAAAGACAAAAAGGAATATGCATTGAGTGTAAACAATATTTTGATATTTCACAAATGGAGGGAGACCATATAACTCCATGGGTTGAAGGAGGAAAAACAAACTCCGAAAATTGTCAAATGTTATGTAAAGAATGTAATAGAAGAAAATCCTCAAAATAATTTTTATGACATGTCTTTTATAATTTGTAGGGGGTATTAATTTGACCTGTGTTTATGATAATCATGGGGTAAGAAACAAATTAGCACACATTAGGTATTTGGTAATGAATGTATTATCGAATTGGCTTACTACCGTAAAAGGAGGATATTTTTTAAAACACATAAACACAAAGAGCTTAAAAATATAATTGTTAAATAGAAGAGCTATGAAAGCAGTGATAAAAATGAGAAAGAGTCATAGTGCAACTAGTATTGAAAGAAAGGCATTGAATTCAATTATTAAGAATAATAATAAGTTTGGAAGGTACTGGAAAAGTATCTTTCATATCCATACTCCTGCCTCACATGATTTCAAACTGATATCATCTAAAGATGAAAAGTGGTACAGGGAAGCTAGTGCATCAGATATTTATAAAATATGTATTAATAATAAGGTGTTTCCAGAGGAAATCGCTATAGACACATTTAAAGGTGAAAAGTTTAAAGATTTTGTAGATGTGAAAGAATTTCTAAGTTATTTGTTAATAGCAGATAAATTAGTGAAAGAAGAGATTGCCTTAGTGGTTGTAACTGATCATAATACTAGCATTGGCTATAAAAAACTAAAAAAGGCAATACACTTATTAAGTGAAAGTAAAAGATTTAAAATATATCCAGAGATATTTTTAGGAATTGAAATTTCTTGTGCTGATAAGTTACATGTAGTAGGCATATTTGATAGTAAAGATACAATTATAAAAGATATGGATATATGGTTAAAAGAAAATATACTTTCAACAGAAGAAGGGACTTTTAGAACTAGTTATGATGTAATTTGTAAAATATTAGAACTAAAGGGAATCCCTTATATAGCTCACTTGGATACCTCAGATGTACTTACAAAGAATTATTTAAGTGGGGCATATAAGAAAAAATTATTTGAAATAGATGAATTTAATTTTATAGGTATTAGTAATATTTCTAATATTGATCGTACAAGAAAATGGCTAGAAAATATAACAAAAAAGAGTTTCAATTATTTACTTGATTGCGATGCACATTCTATTGATGAACTTGAGAAAAATCATTTTTGGATTAAAGGAAGCAAACGGAACTATCAAATGATAAAAGAAGCTGTCAGAGATTACGATATATCAATCAAACTGGATGACCCAATAGAAAGGGAGCAGTATATTAAAGGGCTTTATATACATAAGGAAGAAAATGATAAGAAATCATTTTTAAGCTCTAAAAATAGAGAAGAATTTTGTCTATCCTTTTCTGAATCATTAAACTGTATAATAGGTGGTAGGGGAACTGGAAAAAGCACGATTTTGCAACTATTAGAATTTGCTTTAAGGCAAACTTGCAAAGATGAAAGGGAATTAGAATTTATATGTAGACATGATTGGATTTGGATTTTATATTACTACAAAGGCAATGATTATCTTATACATTTAAATTTACCTAACAAGGAACCTGATGAAAGTATTCTTCAATATTTTAGAAAAGATAATAGTTACAGTTATAATAAAAAATATTCATTTATGGAAGCAGAAGTATCATCATTTACAAGAAAGGAATTT
>CAZIII010000110.1:0-7022 GCA_964539425.1 uncultured Tissierellaceae bacterium
TGAATAGACCAGAAATAGTGTGTTTATGTGGTAGTACAAGATTTTATAAAACTTTGCGATACGGTATTTGTACTAAATGTTGATAACTACATTGGTGACAGTACAAGGTCAGAGATTGAATATGGTGAAAGAATTGGCAAACCTGTTTATTATCTTGAAACGCCTTGTTGTACATTGGTGTTGGGAACAGTTTATTCGGTGTTGGACGGGAAGCTTTAGGCGACCCGAATGATTTAAATTTTTATTCAAAAGGATACTTCTGGAAGGATTACGATAAGAGGTTAATTAATGAAATTAAAAGGTGAAATTTTCGACATCAATATTTCTAAAGGAGTTTTATGAGTTGAAATAAAGTAGATGAATGAGGATAAGGTAATATATAAAACATCGTAACAGAAGCAACTTGTAGCTTGGAGGACATTTTTAACCTTAATAGACGAAAAAGGATTATAAAAAGTTCATTTAAATAAAATATACCGAATAATAATTGGGAAAATTAGGTGGTGACTATTGTGAGGGAAAACAAAAGGATTAAAAGGTATATCTTGGTAGTTTTAGTAGTCATAGCTATTATGACTTTATCAATATTAAGGTTAGATGAAGATATAATTAACAACAGTCAAATTATATCTACAGAATCAGATGATAAAATAGTTAATAATGATGAATATCATAGTGACATTAATAATTTTGATGATGAAAGTGTAATTAATATAGCTGAAATAGAACTTCCTAATGAGTATAAGCCAATGACAGTAAAGAATTATGCTATAGATAATGACATTCCTGCTCTAGACTTTAGTATTACTGAAGGACAGGGGATACCTAGTATTATCTTGAAAAATCCTTCAGAATATAGTAACAAAAATCCTTGGTTTCAAAATGAAGATGTAAAAGTGTTGCCTGTCTTTATTAATAAAGGATATAATCCAAAATATCATGAAGGTCCCTTAGAATATCTTACAGAAGAGGAATCAGTAGAGGTAAGCTTATTAGTTGGAGAAAAACTTGGAATTAACACGAATAAATACGAAAGCATAAGCTATGGAAATTCCTATTATATGTATTTTCCAAATAGAGAAGAATGCGTAGTCAGAGTTGAGCCTTCTGTGAAAGATATAAGAATTTTTATTGAGGGAACTAATAAAAAGGAAGTGATAGCCGAGTTACCAAATATTCAAGAAGAGAATGAACATACCCTCCAGGAAAAATATTTAGTGTATTTTTATAATGTTTATGAAAAGATATTAAAAATGGAACAACCTATATTCGAAATTACATTTGATCGTTATTTTAATGGAGATAGGAATTATCATTACAGAGTGTTTAACCAAGAAGAAACGGTAGAAGATACCATAATAAACTATAATCTTAATTCTACAGACTTCTGGATTAATACAAATTATTTAGATGGAGCTGAAAATGGATTAAGATTTGTAGATGTATCTTATAAGCAACTATTAGAATCTGCAAATTCTAATGAATTTGATGGCTCTATTATTGAAAAATTGGCTAATAAAAACAAACTAGAACTATTAGGAAATTACCCGTTAATTAGTAAGGAAGAGGCTGTTGATAAAGTTTTAAGAAAGGAATATCTCAGTGTTATAGACTATGACAGGGATATTGATAAATCAGATATTATGAGTATTGAGTTAGTGTATTATGCAGGACCTACAAACAAGATAATCCTACCTATTTACAAAGTATATCTAAATCTAAAAGATACTGTGCATGATTATTCAAGTGAAGATAATGGCTTAGAACATTATGGATTATTCTATGTTCCAGCAATAAAAGGACAATACCTTAATATAACATATAATGAATCAAATGGAAAAGTTGGGTCAGATTTTGAAGGAACAGTAGATTCAGAAGTTGCAAACGAATATTATTTTGAGCCAAATGTTTCAATAATTGAAGGGACGCTAATTACAAGGTTGCATTACGGACCTCCTGGATATGGGGAGGATCCTGATAATGATGAAAAAAGGTATCCGTTTATTTTACAGCTAGATGATCCAATAAAAGTTATTGCAGAAGATACTGATGTATTTAATTCAAGTATATTTGATGTTACAGAAATTCAACTAGTACTAAAAGGTGCTCCCTATGTGGATATGGCAAAACAATATAAAAATAAGCATATTAAAGTCCAAGGAACACTATTTTCAGCTTTTACAGGTTATCATCACACTGAAGTATTGATAGTTGTAGATAAAATTTTGGATTAATTTGTATATTGTATATAGTATAGAGGTGCATGAGAGTGAATTCATAGAGGATGAGAAGGTAACATTTCGACATCAAGGCAGTATGTTGAATATGACAGATTAAAACTAATAGAAGGTTTTGATAAGGAAGGATATTTTGAAAAATACGACATTTGGTCGATGAATATGATTACTACTATATTAACAACACATAATTATATTGGAACGCAAGATTTTAGGAAGTATGCTTATTCTGATGATTAAAAAGGGTGTAAGGCATTATGAATTTAGTAAAATGAATATGTTATTATCTAAATATCTATAGTATGGAGGAAATGATATGAAATTTAACTCTAAAGTTAAAGGTAAAACAGCAAAAACTATTAAACAGGAATGGATTGAATCGTTAATCATAATAATTGTAGGCATACTTATAAATACTCTTGTTTTTAGTATTACAGCTGTAAGTGGAGAATCTATGGCTCCCACTCTTGAAGATGGTGATAGATTATTGATAAGAAAATATAAAGTTGTACTAAATACTGAAGAATATAACAGAGGGGATATAGTGGTGTTTAGATCTCCATTAGAAGGAGATAATAGATCTTTTATTAAAAGAGTTATAGGATTTCCGGGAGATAAGATAAATATTTTAGATGGAAAACTGTATATAAATGATAAATATATTAAGGAACCTTATGTTGAAAATAAATTATTTACTGAATCACTCTTATATGGAGAAAATTACATAGTTCCAAAAGATGAGATTTTCGTAATAGGGGATAATAGGTTTCCTAGAGGAAGTAATGATAGTAGAAGTTTTGGAAGCATATCTTCTAAAGAAATAGAAGGTAAGGTAGTATTTAAAATTTTTCCTTTTGGTAAGATGAGTAAGGATTTCAGATAATAGAATAAGGAATGGCAATGTACAAGCTATGACAAATCATTTGTTAGTTTCAGCTGGATGCCATAGCATTTAAAGGCTAGCATTATTTATATAGTTGGAGGTATGATTATGGCTGATTATATTGGAAATATAGAAGGCAAGGCATAGTATATCATGATTCTTTATTACAGTGAAGAGGAGGCATAAGAACAAATGGCATCAAGAATAATGCATTTAGCAATATCAGAAAGAGTAGCAGAACATTTTGGTTTAGATTTAATGCGATTTAATTTAGGGAACTTATTACCTGATTTACATGAAAACACTAAGGAGGCAAAGGCTATTTCCCACTTTAGAATTAAAAGAGAACCCTACGAAGATTCAAAAGATCCTAGATATCAATACTATGATTATGAACAGTTTTTGCGGAAGTACAAAAACAAAATACATGATGACTTATACCTGGGATATTATTGCCATTTGATTGCGGATGAATTATGGATACAGAATGTATATATCAAATATATGCGTGATGAAAATAGAAAAAAGCGAGTTAATCAAGAAAATAATTATTATCATGACTATAGTAGATTAAATCAAATAATAAAAGATAAATTTAACTTAAAGATAAATCTTGTATTTGAAGAGAGTGAAATATCAGAAATAGACTCTAAAAGAGTATCAGGACTTGTAGATGCATTGGAGTATGATTTTAATACAAGATATGATGATTTAGATTTATTGTTATTTGACTATGGAGTTATTAGAGCTTATATAGAGGAATCCGGTCCTTTAATTATTAAAGATTTAGAACAAAAAAATCTAAGATAGGCGTTATTACATTAATACAAAAATTTTAGGAAAAATAAAGGAATTTGGAAACATATGGAGAATAAGTATAATATGCTCATTTAATTTAGATGAGCATATAAAATATTAGGAACCAACAGATAGAGTAGTAGTTCAAAGCAATGCAGTTTAGAACTTTATTTAATGGGAGGGGAAAAAATGGGAGAGGTTATTAAAACTTACAGGCAATCAGTTCCAGCAATGCGTTTCATTGGAAAAAAATATGAAGACAAGGACAGAGTAAACGGGGGATTCGGAAATCAGTGGGGTGAATGGTTTTCTAAGGGATGGTTTGACGTGTTGGAAAAAAACTGCGATACAAAAGTAGCCTATGAAGATAGTGATGCTTATATTGGGCTTATGCGCTGGAAAGAGAAAGAGCCATTTGCGTATTGGATTGGTATGTTCTGCCCTAAGAATACAGAAGTCCCAGAGGGATATTCATTTATTGATTTTAATGAAGCTGACTTGGGTGTTGCATGGATTTATGGTAAAGAAGACGAAGTCTATGCACAAGAACATAAATGTTCCGAAAGTTGTGAAAAAGAGGGATTTAAAATTATCCCAGATGAACAAAATGCTTACTGGTTTTTTGAACGATATTCTTGTCCAAGATTTACAACCCCAGATGAAAAAGGGAATATTATTTTAGATATTTGTCACTATATTGAAAAATAACTATTATATTAAGTAATCAAGGGGCAACACCTGTTGCCCTCTGAATTATTCTATATACTATATTTTTTTAGATATGACTTTAGATATTAATAGATAGTCAGTTTATACAGATAAGACAAATTACTATTTTATAAATACATAAAAAGGGAGTAGTTAGATGAAACAAATAACAACACTTAATTTAAAAACCAGGGCATTTTTTGAATATACAGCTCTTCAATATATGATTGATACTCTTGTAGAAAATCCTAGCCTTGGAAAGATTTTTGTTGATGATGATATTAATCCAAATACTTGCATTATATCATTAAAGCACTTGTTATTCTTTGGAGGAAATCCATCAATGGATTGTTTAGAATTTTTATCCAGTAAAATATTAACAGATGATATACGAAATAGAAAAAGTATATTCTATATGCTTTATCCAGATGAAGAGTGGAAGAATGCTCTAATGGATTTATTTGCTGATAGCTGCAATCAATATGAAAGAAGCTTGTACCGCATTAATCCCATCTGGGAAGATAAGCAGTCAAGTTATGAGCATATTATTGAGATAACATCTGAACTTATGAATTCTACTGCAACTAATCTTGACATGATAACTGATGAGATAATTGGGACAGGAACTTATAACGATATGGAAGACTTTTTTAACCGTGGCATTGGCTACACACTTGTTATTAACAACAAGGTATCTGGTTTTTGTACCAGTGAGTACCCAAGTAAAGATGCAATAGCAATAGGCATCGAGGTATTTGAAGATTATCAAAAGCAAGGATATGCTAAAGCTATGACAAAACTATTTCTAAACAAAGCAGCGCAATATGGCTTGACTGTATATTGGGAATGCTGGAAAAACAATATAGCTTCTGCTAATACAGCACTGTCATGTCAATTTGAAAAAGTTGCTGATTATCCAATTATTTTTGTGGAATTGTAGCAACTTGTGACTAGGGTATTACTGCATAAGTAAAGCTTAGGCTTGATAGGGGGAGAATGATATGAGATTAATCGAAATAGAGGAATTTATAATAAGTTTGTTTAATAGTAGAAATAATAGTCATTTTCATGAGGAAAGTGGAATTACAGTAAAAGGTACAGAAGAAATAAATAGGATTGGATATTGTACAAATTTAACACTTGATACAATTGAAGAAGCAAGAAAAAGCAATGTTGATTTGATAATAACTCATCATGATGCATGGGATTTTATATTTGGACTAAAAGATGTCTGTAAAGAAAAACTTTTAGAATATAATATCTCTCATTACTTCAATCATCTTCCATTAGATGACTGTCATTTTGGAACGAATAACTCTTTAATTGAGAAATTAGGATTAGAAATCATTGAAAATAGTCATGAAGAAGATGGTTTCTTTTGCGGGCGAATAGCAGAATTTAGAGAGGAAGCAACATTTAAAGAATTGGTTGAAAAATTAGCAGACATATTAGAAGAACCAGTGCAATCATGGAAGTTTAATGATAGAAAAATAAAAAGAGTAGGTTTAGTATGTGGAGGTGGGGGTTTCTCTACTGATGTAAAAGAGGCAGTTGATAAGAACTGTGATGTATATATAACAGGTGAGAAAACCCTATATACCATAGAATATGCTCAGTTTGCAAAAATTAACTTAATAATTGGAAGTCATACATTTACTGAAGTATTTGGGATTGAAAGTCTTGCTAAAAAGATTAAAGAGAAATATAACCATATAGAGATTGTTAGGCTAAAAGAAAAACATCTTGAAACACAAAAAGAGACATAGCTTAGGGGAGGTAATTGATATTATAAATTTCACACCAAAAGCTCTTGAATTAATTAAACATGCTTATGATATAGCAAGACAAAATAATTTTAATTCTATCCATCCTGTACATTTAATTTTAGGAGCATTAAGGATTGATAGTGAAGTAAATAACGAATTAAGAACAATGATTTTAGTTGATGAAACATCTATACAATCTGTCTTAAATTCATCTATTGTAGATAAGAGTTCTAGTGAATATAAGCAAATAAAAGTTGAAGATTCTTCAATTGCAAATATATCACTATTAACTAGAGATATTCTTTTTGAAGCAAAAAGAAAAACAGAACTCTATGAGGAACATGGGCAAATATTTGTTAATGATGGTCAGATTCTAAATGCAGTATTAAATTCAGAAGATGAGGTAACTCAACGATGCTTAAGTAATCTAGATAAAGATTTAGTAATTTCAATTATTGCATCTCCCAGAGATATGATCGTCAACCTAAATAATGAATTTGCTATTAATTGTACTGAAGATATATTCATAAGAAAGGTTACATATAATGATAAGGCTGCAGTAAGTGAGTTTGTTTTAAAAAACTTTTATGAGAGATGGGCTAAGACTATAGATTATGGATTAGGCCTTGA
>CAZIII010000111.1:0-6856 GCA_964539425.1 uncultured Tissierellaceae bacterium
ACAGAATGCCCCTGTGGATTTACCCTTATTTTGAACAAAATCTATCCATCTTTCATCAAAAGCTCTTTTTACTACTTGTAGATAATCATCTCCAAGAACTGCTAAAGCTCCCTCCACATACTTCTTAGATTCTTCAACTGTTATCTCTGGTTCAAAATCAGGGTCCACATCTAATTTTAAGTCTGCAAAAGTTATTTCATCTAATCCATGGATTTTTTGCAGTAGTTTTGCATATTTTCTCATATGTGGAGCTAAGTGTTCCATTATTAAATCTATTTGTCTATCATATAATTCTCTGTCTACACTTTGACTAAATAGCAAGCTATCAATTACAGAATCAAATCCTCTAAGGGTTGCCATTGTCTTCTCTTTTCTGACTTGTACTTGATAAGAAGTAGCTATAGTATGTTGATATTCTCTTAGTTTCTTGGAAAAAGCATTAAATGCTTCACGTCTTATTTCTGTATCCTGCTCATACTCCCATTCTCCTTCAAATAGGACAAAGGACAGAGGATATTCTTTACCATTTACAGTAAATGTACCAAAATCCATATCTGCTAATTTTGCTCTATTATATATTTGATAAGGGGCACCTAAAGTACTGGATAATGCTGATAATGCTTTCTCTACTTCTGGATGCAAGGCATGTTGTTTATTTCTCATTATTTCCTTTAAGTATCCACTATTTTCTTTTGACTCTTCAATTGCATTAGATATTACTTCCTCTGATGCCTCTATTATTTCTGATTCTACGAAGGATGTTCTACTGCCTATATTAGATGATACATTGGAAAATTTCATCTGTCTTTCCTGATTTTCTACATTTGATTGATCCACTGAAACTCCAAGAGATGCATAAGTACCTGCCAAAGTCAGTTTTTGATATAAGAGTCTTAGTTTATCTAAACATTGATTAATTACTGAAGCTGTGTTTAATTTCCCCTTAAACTCAGTCTCTATCTCTTCTGACAACATCTTCGCTTTCTCCACAGTTGCTTCAAATTCTTCTTCAGTTTTAAAAATTCCGGTTAAATCCCAAGTAAGATTTTCATCTACATCTTTTCTTTCTAATAAAACCTTAGCCATTTTACCCCTCCTTAGATTTGCTTCGAGTATCTAAATAAAGTATAATATAAAAATATGAATATTACAATAATTTCATTTAGTAAAAATTTTAAGACTCTAACAAATTGCTAATCTCTATTTCTAATAATTCTTTTTTGCTTTGCATTTGGCTTATGTTTGACTTCAACTCCGATACAATGCTACTAACTCTGTTATATGCATTATCTGCATTTGATATAGACTCATTTATTTTGGATTGAACAAACCAATCTGCAAAAAGCCCATCAAAGAAAAAATCTGCAAATTTAGCAAAAGAATTAATGTTAATTTTTATCTCAGTAAATTGATTTACATCTGCTAACTCTTTTTGAAATATCTTTAAGGAACTTTGAACATCATATGAAAGTTTATTTGCATCATCTATTTTAGAGTGCTTCATAATATCTGAGAAGAAACCTCCTCCTAACATATCCCACATTCCCCAACTTTTAGCCGAATCAAGAGGCTCTCTCATCTCCCTTAAGGAACTAGCTGCATTTTCACCAGCGTTTATAGCTTCTCTAACTTCTTTCATATCTAGCTTTAATTCATTTATCTTGTCTAATGCGATTCTAAGCTTCTTACCTGTAGGAGTATCTTCTTTAATTAACTTTTCTTGCTTTGCCTTTATAGCTTCTTGATATTCTTCTTTTACCCCTTTATAATTCATCAGTTCCTTGTCACACTCTTCTATTTCGAGTTTTAGTTCATTTATAGCTATAACACATTCATCATACTGCATTTTTGCCCCTAGATATTCTTTTCTTTCTTTATCTAGTTTATCTTCTTTTTTACCTATAAGATTTAAAAAAAATGCATTTAGACTCATTCCTTCAAGTTTTAACACATCTTTTTCTTCCTTGTGCAATATATCGCTTAGGATTTCTAAGTTCAGCTTTTTCTTCCTTAATTCTTCAGTAGCCATATCCCTTAGTGATTCTAACTTATCTTTAGATCTTAGTCTTTCCTTCAAGTAATATATCTCTTCGTTAGTCTCCCTATACAACATTATCACCCCTTATTAGTTCTATAATTCTTTTTGATTATATCATGAAATAGTCCTTACCTTTGTCGTTTTAAGTTGTTTTTAATAAAGAATATCATCATTAGATCTTTTGAAGATACTACTTCTTTTCTTCTTCTCAGGTTTATCTTCTTCTTTCAAAATACTTTCTCCATCTTCTAGCAATAGCTTTAACCTTTTGATTTCTTCTTCCAGTATTTCCATACCCTTTGCTTCAATAATATAAGATTTCTTCCTATCTTTCTCTGATACCAATCTAATAAGTCCTTCTTTTTGAAACCTTCCTAACAATGCATATAAGGTCCCTGGACCTACAACTACTCGACTATCTGTCATTTTATCAATTGTCTGCATGATATCATATCCATGCCTTTCATGAGTTAATGCTAATAATATATAATACATCGGTTCCGTAAGGTTCTGCAATTGTTCCCTGGCCATCTAATCACCCCTATATCTATATTCGATATATATTATCAATATATTGCATTTTCTAAGGTTTGTCAATAAATAGATGATACAAATAAGTAAATATTCTTATGATTGTATTTATAAATTATTTGATCTTTGAAATTTTCCTATTATGACTTACTCCATATGTGTGAATTACATATAAGGTTAGTCACCTTATTTCTTGGGTATAATAGATTTAACTTGTATGAAAGGATTGATAGAATGACAAATATAAAAGTATTTTCAGATTTCGCATGCCCCTTTTGCTATATAGGATTTTCCATAGCTGATAAACTAAGAAAAGAAAACTCAGATATAAATATTGAGTGGTTACCTTATGAGTTGGATCCTGATTTATCCCTAGAGGGTAGTGATTTAAGTGATAATATTCCCCAAGATCAAATAGATATGAGCTATCGCAGAATCCGAAGATTAGGTGGAGAATATGGCTTAATATATAATAATAAAACCAAAAAATACAATACCAATAGATTACACAAAGCTGCTCTTTTTGCAGGAAGTGTAGGTAAATATTATGAATTTGCCAAGGAAGCCTTTAAGGCAATCTTCGAAGAAGGAAAGAATGTGGGAGATCCATTAATTATCAATGAAATTGGATTGGTCTCAGGAATCAATATAGCAGATATGAATAAGAGCATTGATGAAGGTTTATTTGATAAGGAAATGGAAGATGCAAAAAACTTAATACCTGTTTATGATATAGACAGCGTTCCAAGTTTTATAGTAGATGAAAAAAAGAAAGTAACCCTTTTAAAAGACTATGAAAAATTTAAAAAGGATTTAATAGGAGAGTAATATTGATGAGTAAAAAATATAATAAGCCATCTAATGAAGAAATAAAACTAAAATTAAATGATATGCAGTATCGAGTAACTCAAGAAAATGCTACAGAAAGGCCCTTTACATCAGAGTTAAATATGAATAATGAAGAGGGTATTTATGTAGATATTGTCTCTGGTGAGCCACTATTTAGCTCAAATGATAAGTTTGATGCAGGCTGTGGATGGCCTAGTTTTACAAAACCTGTAAAGGATGAACATATAATTGAAAAGAGAGATAATACTCATGGAATGGCTAGAACAGAAGTTAGAAGTAAATATGGAGATTCCCATCTTGGCCATGTTTTCAATGATGGTCCAAAGGATAAAGGGGGACTAAGATATTGTATCAATGGCGCTTCCCTTAGATTTATCAAAAAGGATCATATGGAAAGAGAAGGATATGGAGAATATCTTATTTTATTTAAATAGAGTCAAAATTAAAAGACTAGAAAATTCTAGTCTTTTTAATTTCTAAATATTATATTTTAAATAAATGTATTAAACTGTTTAATTTTTCAGCCGTTGCTGCTTGGTGATCGGCTGCAGCTGCTATCTGTTCTAATGCTGACATGGTTTCCTGCATACTATTCATTATGCTATTTGAACCTTCTGAGGCATCACTCATATTGCTTGCTACATTTTGTATTACTGACGCTATTTCTTCTGTTGAAGCGTTTAATTCTTCAGCCATAGCCGCAGTATCCTGAGATAGCTCATTTACGAATAGTGCATCCTTTTCATAGCTAATCCCTGTATCTATTAGTAGGTCATAGTCTCTTCTCACATTCTCACTTACAAATTCTAATATATCTTGAGCATTGATTGAAAGATTTGTAAATGCAGAGCCTACATTACCAACTACCTTTTGGATTTGTGCTACATATGCATCAGATTGTTCTGCTAGTTTTCTTATTTCATCAGCCACTACCGCAAAACCTCTACCACTTTCTCCAGCCCTTGCAGCTTCAATTGCAGCATTTAATGCTAGTAGATTTGTTTGAGATGCTATTGATGATATGGATTCTGCAATTATAGTAATTTCATTTACTACTTTTCCTTCTTCTATGGCATTTAGTATTGCTTGTTCTTTTTCATCTAATAGTTTATCTGCTACCTTCTTAGACTCTTGTCCTTGATTTTTGATGGTTTCAGCTCTTTCCTTAATGCTCTCTGATTCTGCGCTTCCATCAGCTGATCCAGAAGCAAGTTGAGTAACTCCTGAATTCACTTCTTGTATTGTAGCTGTTAATTCTTCAGTTGCAGCATTTATCTCTTGTATACTATCTACTACACCCATTGTGTTATTTGATATAGACTCAAAGGTAGAGTTAATCTCCTCAATTGTAGCAGAAAGTTCTTCTGCTGATGCTGAAACATCTCCAGATTCTGATGATATTTCAATTAATGTAGATTTTATTTTCTCTCTTGCTTCTTTTAATGCCCTTATAAGTTTACCTAGCTCATCATTAGAATTAGATTCTTTGACTTCAAATCTTAAATCACCTTGTCCTAGGGATTCAGCAAAATCAAGTCCCTTCTTAATTGCTTTAGATAGGGCAATTGATAAAAACAACCCTAATACTATGGCTACTGCAAAACTGATTATTAATATAGTATACACTAATGCTAAAGCAGCAACATAAGACTTTTTATTGTTTTCATTTTGAATACTAGCCATTTCTTCATTTAATTCAATTAAATCATCTAATTGTAAAAACATTTCATTAGTAAAAGTAGCTAAGGATTTAATTGATACATATGCAGTATCTATTGAACCATAACCAATATTGGCCAATATCTTATCACGCCTTGATCTATAGTGATCTATTGAAACTTTAAGTTCTTCCCATATTTTTGTAGCTTCATTAGATAAGGTTCTACTTTCAAATTTAGTCATAATTTCTATATTTGCTTGTGTAATATCATCTATTTCCTGAATATACTGAGCTTTCATTTCTTTATCTTCTTCATGGGTAAGGAATTGAAGTATAAGATTCACTTCTTGGAGATTGGCTTTTATCATATGTAGTTCATTAATACTTTGAAGGTTGTTATCATATATTAAACTTGAATTTTTATTAATCTTTTTCATACTGCTTGTCCCAAGAGTACCCACAATACCTACAAAGATAGCAATAAGAACAAAGGATGATATTAATTTTGTCCTAATAGACATACCCATAAACATGTTCTTTACTTTATTAGCTAATTTATTTATAAAATTATTTGATGATGACTTTTCCTTCTTTGTCTTTTCTTTTTTTATTTTGTCTCCACTCTTTTTGATTCTAATCTTTTTGTCTTCTTTCTTCTTAAACAACATAATACTCTCATTCAAATTTTTCTTCTTAAATTTCATGAGTCTCCGCCTCCTGTATTTGCTTGATTAAAGATTAATACAATAAATATTTATATACTCTAATTGTATAGCATTTAAATTCCCAATACAAGGGCAAATTGTCGAATATTTAATAATAATGTTTTATTTGGACTTAATATGTAGATTAATAATCTTTGGAATATTTATTATATTGCATAGAAAAATATCACTTATTCTCTAAAAGATTTAGATTTTTCAATACTATAAATCCTTCTATATTTTATCTTTTATTTGTGATATAATATGGCTACATAAATTTTAAGTAAGGGATGGAAGTAATTTGATTAGTGTAAATAATGTAAGTCTGAGATATGGATCTCAGAAATTGTTCGATGATGTAAATCTTATGTTTACTCCAGGTAATTGTTATGGTGTAATCGGAGCTAATGGAGCTGGAAAAAGTACTTTCCTTAAGATCCTATCTGGTGAGATTGAACCAAATACTGGAGATGTTGCAATGTCTAAAGGCGTTCGTATGTCCGTCTTAAAACAGGATCATTTTGAATATGATCAAAACCAAGTTATACAAACTGTCATCATGGGAAACAAGAGGCTTTATGAGATAATGATTGAAAAGGATGCCATATATGCTAAGGAAAATTTTAGCGATGAAGATGGTATCAAAGCATCTGAATTAGAGGCAGAATTTGCCGATATGGATGGCTGGTCTGCAGAATCCGAAGCTTCTTCTTTATTACAAGGTTTAGGAATAAGTACTGATCTACATGATAAGAATGTTTCTGAATTGACCAGTAATGATAAAGTTAAGGTATTACTTGCTCAAGCCTTATTCGGTAAGCCAGGGATATTAATACTGGATGAGCCTACTAATCACCTTGATGTAAAATCAGTTAGATGGCTACAAGAATTCTTAGGAGATTTCGAAGGTACTGTTATAGTAGTATCTCACGATAGATATTTCCTAAATGAAGTATGTACTCATATGGTGGATATTGACTTTAGTAAGATTAAGATGTATGTAGGAAACTATGATTTCTGGTATGAATCAAGCCAATTAGCACTTCAAATGATGAAGGATCAAAATAAGAAAAA
>CAZIII010000112.1:0-6854 GCA_964539425.1 uncultured Tissierellaceae bacterium
TAAAAAATGAAGAATTAGTAAAGATTCTTTCTTTTATAAATGAAAATTTTTCAGAATGCGAAAGAATAGGAATATACGGATCTCCTAAAGCAATATTATCTAAGACCCAAAATGAATTAAAAGAGTTGAAGTCTTTAGGTCTAGGAATTGTCTACCTTGGAGTAGAATCTGGCTCAGAGAAGATATTGAAAGCTATTAACAAAGGTGTAACTAGAGAAGAGATGGTTCAGGCAGGGAAAAGAATAGTTAACTCAGGAATCCAACTTTCCATAACACTAATATCAGGTATAGGAAGTAGAGAGGATTCTATGGAACATTCATTAGAATCTGCTAAAATCATCAATGAAATAAACCCTAATTATGTAGGCCTTTTAACACTATTAGTAGAAGAAGGTACTCCACTATATGATGATGTACAGTCTGGAAGATTTAAGCTTCTTACGCCTAAGGAAGTTTTACATGAGACAAAGCTTATGGTAGAAAATCTAAATGTAGATAACTGCATTTTTAGAACCAACCATGCTTCGAATTATGTTTCCTTAAAAGGTACTTTAAACCAAGATAAAGACTTAATCTTATCTCAAATAGAAGAAGGACTTAATATGTCTGGATTAGAGGAAAAAGATTTGTATAGAAGACTTTAGCAGAGTCTTCTTTTTATATTATTATTTATCTAAAACCAAAGAGGCCATTAAGATGATTAAACATTTATGAAATAAAAAATATATTTGAAAAAAGGTTAATCTCCTAATTCATATATGAATAGTATATAAATGGGAGGTGCTGAGTTATGATTTCAAGCATAAAATTCAGACGGTTTATTTTCTTATTAGTAATAATTTTAACTATATTTATTAAGATATCTTATGGAGAATCATTAAATAAGGAAATCTTATTAGGGTATATGAGTAGTGGATATGATGGGAAACAACTAGAACAAAGAAATACTCTATTAAGATTTCAAGCAGAGAACAATTTGTCTGTAGATGGAATATGGGGAGGAAATACTAATAATGCATTAAATAATATAAATAAAAGGATAGTAGATATTGTCCCTACAGATATAATAGATAAAGACTGGTTTATAGTAATTAATAAAACTAAGAAAATATTAACAGTATACAAGAATGGGATAGTATATAAAAAATATCCTGTAGCCCTAGGGAAAGGATCCACCCCTACACCAGATCATAAATTTACTATAATAAATAAGCTGAAAGATCCTGCATGGGGAGGAATGGGAGGAAGGTATAAGCCAGTCAAAGGGGGCGCTCCTAATAATCCACTGGGGAAAAGATGGATGGGACTTTCAAGAGAAAAATACACTGGATATGGAATACACGGGAATTCTACTCCATTTTCAATAGGCCAATATATTTCAGCTGGTTGTATAAGAATGATAAATAAAGATGTAGATGAAATATTTGAATATATACCAATAGAGACAAATGTGTGGATTGGATCTGAGGAAATATTGGAAAGTTGGGGTATAAAACAATATATAGAGTATATAGAGATAGAAGTAGCTAATAATATAGATTTAATAGAAGAGGAGAGCATAGAAATGGAAGAAATACTAAGGAAAATACCAAAGATAGAATTACATTGTCACCTAGATGGAAGCGTAAGACCAGAAACTATGTATGAACTTTTGGTCCAAGAGGGAGAAGTATTAGAAATAGCAGATATTAAAGAATTTGAAAAATTAGTTAGTGTTAAAGAAGAATGTAAGTCCTTAAAGGAATATTTGGAAAAGTTCAGTTATCCATTGCAGGTTATGCAAAAGAAAGAAAATATTGAGAGGATAACATATGAGCTTTTAGAAGATTTAAGTAATCAAAATGTAAAATATGTAGAAATAAGATTTGCTCCATTTCTTCATATGGAGCAAAGTTTAAGCTTTGATGAAGTTGTAGAAAGTGTTTTAGAAGGAATTAATAGGGCGAAAGAGGATTTCAATATATTATCCAAGGCAATACTAATATGCATGAGACATGAGCCTGTGGAGAAGAGTATAGAGGTAATAGAACTAGGTGAGAAATACCTAGGAAAAGGCGTAGTAGCTGTAGATTTAGCAGGAAATGAGCATGATTTTCCACCTGAAATACATGAAAAGGCATTTCAACTGGCATACGAAAAGGGATATGGTATTACTATTCATGGTGGTGAAACAGGAATTGTAGAGAATATTTCTAAATCCATAGAACTTCTAAATGCAAAAAGAATAGGTCATGGGATTGCTGCAATAAAGGACCCTAAAGTCATAGAACTATTAAAGGAAAAGAACATATTTTTAGAAATGTGTCCTATTAGCAATCTACAGACAAAATCAGTAGATTCTATAGAAGATTATCCAATTAGGACCTATATAAAAGAAGGTATAGGAGTAACTATAAATACAGATAATACTACTGTATCAAATACCTCCTTAGAAAAAGAATATGATCTTTTGATGACAGAGATGAATTTTACAATAGAAGAAATATTGATGCTAATAGATAATGGAGTGGAAGCAGCCTTTCTTTCAGAAGAAGAGAAGGATAGTTTAAGAAAGATTATACAAGATGAATTAAGTGAATTAGGGCTATAATCTAAAGGGTGACAGGGAGAATTCTCTGTCACCCTTATAAATGAAATAGACAAAATTGTCAATAAGGTATAAAATAGGATAGTGTATAAAATTGTAAAAGGAGCATTCTATGAATAAGAAAATAATTATTATTGGTGGGGGAGCAGCAGGTATGATGGCTGCCTTGTCTGCGAAGGAAAATGGGGCAGATGTTTTAATATTGGAAAGAAACGATAGAGTAGGCAAGAAACTCTTAGCTACTGGAAATGGAAGATGTAACTATACAAATAAGAACTTAAACATAAATAATTATCATGGAACAAACTCAAGCTTTGCACATAGTGCATTATCTGCATTAAATGTGGATAAAACCATAGAATTTTTTGAAAGATTGGGGATAACTCCAGCGATAGAAGATAATGGGAAGGTGTTCCCTCTATCTTTTCAAGCTTCAAGTATGCTAGATGTTTTAAGATACCAAATTGAAGAAGAAGGAATAGAATTAATAACAGAAGCCCAAGTGGCAGAAATAAAGAAACAGAAGAATTTTACTGTAATACTTAAGGATAAGCGAAGATTTGAAGGAGATAGAGTAATCATAGCAACAGGAGGTATGGCATTACCTAGTAGTGGTTCAGATGGAAATGGATATTCATTATGCAAGAAGTTAGGCCATACAATTACTGAAGTCTTTCCAGGTCTAGTACAATTAAAACTTGAAAGTAATTTTCTTAAATCATTAGATGGAGTAAAGTTTCTTGGAAGAGCAGGGATTTATATAGATAATAGGATGGTATTAGAGGATAATGGAGATGTTTTATTTACTTCCTATGGAATATCTGGTCCACCAATCCTTCAAATTAGCAGAACAGCTTTAGAATATATGAATAATGGAAAGAATGTAGAATTAAGAGTATCTATAATTCCTACTAAGACGAAAGTAGAATTAACTGAGTATCTGGTAAACAGATTTAAAAATATGCCTAATAAGACTGTAGATTCTGGCCTAATAGGGTTGATTAACAAGAAACTTATTATTCCAATTCTTAAGGAGTTAAATATAGATAAGAATAAAAAGATAATATCCCTATCAGCTGAAGAAATAAAAAGCTTAGCTGAAATCCTTACTTCATGGAGCTTTAAAGTCATAGGCTCCCAATCCTGGGGTAATGCTCAAGTAACAGCAGGTGGTGTAAATACTAATGAAATAAATAGTAAGACTATGGAGTCAAAATTGGTAAGTGGACTTTATATAATAGGAGAGCTACTTGATATAGATGGAGATTGTGGTGGATTTAATCTTCAGTGGGCATGGTCATCTGGATATGTAGCAGGGATCAATGCAACTAACTAAAGACAAATGGGGGAAATATTATGACAGGAATAAATTATAAACTACGAGAACTAGAAGAAAATAAAAAGAATATAAGGGTTTCAATAATTGGGGCAGGATTAATGGGTAAAGGGTTAGTCAGCCAAATGATGCTAGTAAAAGGTATGAAACCTTCCTTAGTAGTCAGCAACAAGATATCTGATGCAGTACAGGCTTATACTTTGGCTGGTATTTCTCAAGATGATATTGTAGTAGCTAAAACTCTCAATGAAATTAATCTTGCTATGGAGAGAGGAAAATATGTAGCAACAGATGTTACGGATTATGGGACTAAGCCAAATCTAATAGATGTAGTAGTTGATGCTACAGGAGTGCCAGATACAGGTGCCAGAATAGCTATGGATGCAATAGAAAACAGAAAACATATTGTGATGTTAAATGTAGAAGCAGATGTAGTAGTAGGGCCAATACTTAGTAAAATGGCTAAGAAATCTGGATTGGTATATACAGGAACAGCAGGAGATGAACCTGGTTCAGTTAAGG
Organism: uncultured Tissierellaceae bacterium; assembly: GCA_964539425.1. Lineage (GTDB taxonomy): Bacteria > Bacillota > Clostridia > Tissierellales > Tissierellaceae > JAVKTS01. Next base: position 4,446 of record CAZIII010000112.1, read on the forward strand.
AAATATTTGATTTTGCAGAGGCTTCTGGATTTGAGATATTAGCAATAGGAAAAGGAAAAAATAACCCCATAGATTATGAAGCAACTCCTGATAGTGTAAGGCATAAGACATTAGAATCAAAGCTTAATCCGATTAAATTAGCTTCTTTTATTGATGGCACTAATACTATGGTAGAAATGGCAGCAATGGCCAATGCCACAGGATTCATCCCAGATATTAGAGGTGGCTATGGTCCAACTACAATTGTAAATGATCTGCCAAAAATATATAGCCTTAAAGAAAATGGTGGTATTTTAAATAAATACAAGATAGTCGATTATGCCCATGGTATAGCACCAGGAGTATTTGTTGTTGTAACTACATCATTACCACAAGTACATCATGAAATGCAGTTTTTGAAAATGGGACCAGGACCAAACTATGTACTATATAGGCCATACCATCTAACTAGTTTAGAAACACCAATTTCAATAGCAAAGGCCTACTTCTACAAGGAACCTTCTATTGCTCCTATATATGATAAGCCTGTAGCTGAAGTAATTACAATAGCTAAGAAAGATTTAAAGGCTGGAGAGAGAGTAGATGGTATAGGTGAATATACAGTTTTAGGAAGTATAGATACCTATGAAGTAGCAAAGGAAGAAAACCTAGTGCCTATAGGCCTTATTAATAATGCAATTGTTAAGAAGGATATTAAAAAGGGTGAGTTCATTACTTATGATATGGTGGATTTAGATACTAGTACTACCATATATAAGTTGAGACAAGAACAAGAAAAAATTAATATCCTTGACAAGTAATTGCAAATAAAGTATATTGTAATATAAGTGAAAATATATGCATTGATAAGGACAGTAGCAAAGCTTATTTTATTAAAGAGAGATAATCATTTGGTGTGAGATTATCATAAAAAACTTTGTGAAGATCACCTTGGAGCATAATACCTGAAAAGAGTAGGGTATTACGTGAAGACGTTATACTTTTTGAGCGACAAGAGTAATCTTGTAATTTGGGTGGTACCGCGGAATTTTCGTCCCTAAGTCTTTTGACTTAGGGATTAATTTTATTTATGCAGTGAGACCGAGGAAATTAATAAAGGAGATGAAAGCAGTGAAAAGGTTTAATGAATTATCAAACGAACCTGTAAAGGCTCGAGAACAGAATATCAGCAAATACTGGAAAGAGATAGATTTACTTCATAAATCAGTAGACACAAGAGATGAAAAGAAACCATATGTATTTTTTGAAGGGCCACCAACAGCAAATGGTAAGCCAGGTATTCACCATGTAATGGCCAGGACACTTAAGGATTTACAATGTAGATATAAAACCATGCAAGGATATCAAGTAAAGAGAAAAGCAGGATGGGATACACATGGTCTTCCTGTAGAGATTGAAGTAGAGAAAAAACTCAATCTAAAGAACAAGCAAGATATCGAAGTATATGGACTAGAAGCTTTTAACAAACAATGTAGAGAATCAGTTTTCCAATACGAAAAACAATGGAGAGATATGACTGAGAGAATGGCCTATGAGATTGATCTAGATAATCCATATGTTACCTTAGATAATGACTATATTGAATCTGTATGGTGGATATTAGATAAATTTTATAAAGAAGGTCTAGTATATGAGGGACACAAGATACTTCCATATTGTTCAAGATGCGGTACAGGTCTAGCTTCTCATGAAGTTGCACAGGGATATGAAGAAATAAAGACAGATACAGTAATAGCAAAATTCAAGTTAAAAGATAAAGATGAATATTTCTTAGCATGGACAACAACTCCTTGGACTTTACCTTCTAATGTTTCCTTAACAGTAAATGCAAAAGAATCATATATTAAAGTTAAGCAAAATGACGAAATATACTATGTAGGTAAGGTATTAGCAAATAAAGTACTAGGGGATGACTATGAAGTACTTGAAGAAATGAAGGGTAAAGACTTAGAATTTGTAGAGTATGAGCAATTAATCCCATTCATAAATGTAGAAGATAAGGCATTCATTGTAACAGTAGCAGATTATGTAACTACAGAAGATGGTACAGGAATAGTTCACACTGCACCAGCATTTGGTGAAGATGACTATAATACAGGAATGAGATATAAATTACCAGTTATACAGCCAGTATCAGAAGATGGTAAATTTACTGCAACACCATGGGAAGGTAAATTTGTAATGGATGCTGACCTGGACATTATCAAATGGCTAAAGGAAGAAGGTAAGCTATATAAGAAAGAAAAAGTAGCTCACAACTATCCACATTGTTGGAGATGTAGAACTCCACTTCTTTATTATGCAAAGCCTTCATGGTATATCGAGATAACTAAGTTGAAAGATAAATTAATAGAAAATAATAATGGTGTAAACTGGTATCCAGATTTTGTAGGAGAAAAGAGATTTGGA
>CAZIII010000113.1:0-6817 GCA_964539425.1 uncultured Tissierellaceae bacterium
TCAATAATATTTTTGTTGCGATATATGTCAACTGGAACATCAAGCTGTATTCCATTATCCATCTTAATTTTGTGTACAGTTAATTTTTTCTCTGGTTTCTTTCCATCCAAATCTACAATTTTATTAACCCCTGCACTTTCTACTCTTTCTATATATTCATTTTTAATATCAGGGCTATTTTTAAACATGGCATTTGCAACACTCTCCACCTCTATACTTCCACTATCCAAATTATCATAGATTGCTTCTTTGATTGCAGATACTTTGTTGAAATCGTCATCATAATATCTTTTTGTTATATCCTTGGCCACATCTCTTATTACCTTAATACTTTCCTTAATTGAGAGATCTGTATTGCATTCAAGAAACAGCTTAGAAAAATACAGGATTTTACCTCCCTCAATATCATATTCTTTCTCAAATACTTTTACAGATAAGTCATCTAGATTAATCAAAGCTGCCTCTGTATTCCGCTGTGTTTCAGATGGAAACATCACCTTATTTACCACTATCTTATTTGATGTGCCAGAATCACCATAATCTACATAATGTGTATATCCCTCTTTATAATTAAACTTTATAATTGCAAGGTAGTTTTGATTATCTGAATTCACCAAAGATATGAGTAAATCACCACTAGGAATCTCAGTGTATTTTTCCATCAAACTATATAATATTTCTGCAATTGAAATACTAGAGTCTACGAAATCTTCTTTTATATTGTCAATATGTCTTTGAATCTGAGAACCACTCATAAACTTACCTAGCTTTACAGATTGGTCTTCAAATATTCTTTCAATATGCTTGCCAATAAAATCGTGTATTCTTTCATCCTCTAGATGTAGAATCTCCCTTGAGTAAACTGGCAAAGCTGCTGTTGCATCAAGTATATGAAGTATTGCATTGTTTATTCTAATTTCCAAAATTGATCTCTCCTTTACTGCCTTTAATTATACTATATTTTACAAAATATACGAAGAATTAAATAAAAAAAGACACGAGAGTGTATAATGTCTCATGTCAACTTTAGTTTATCTATTTACCTAATAATTCTTTTATCTTTATGGCTATTTCTAGATTTAATCTATGGTTTGGATTTTCTAAGTCCATATTAGTTATTTCACATATACGATTAATTCTATATAAAATTGTATTATAATGTGCAAACATTTGCTCCGATATTCTAGTTAGATTACAATTGTTTTTAAAATATACGTCTAAGGTCTTTACTAATTCTGTGGATTTCTTCTCATCATAATCAACTAAAGGTTTCAGTGTAGAATTATAAAAATCCTCCAATTCCTCTGCTAATGAATCTTGAGACAAAATTTTAAATATTCCTAGTTCGTCAAATGTTATTATCTCTTTACAAGCAATGGCTTTTCCTATCCTTACTGTACGAACAGCCTCTTGGAAACTTTTATCCACATTATCTAAAGACTTATAAACTCTACCTACCCCTATCTTTATTTCTAATTTGCTAAATTTATTTGATATGCTTTCAACAATCAAATTATTAAACTCTTTTATTCTATTTACTATTTGAGTAGATTCTGTGAAGTTTAAAAGTATTTGAACTCCATTACCTTTAGTAGATACTATACCACTCAAATTCAAATAATCCATTAACTCCTCTATGGTTGACACTATGGGGTTTAGAAATTCTTGTATGTAGTCAATCAGTAATTCCGCTCCTTCAATCTCATTTCTGTGTTTAAAGCTCATAACTTCAATGAGATAATAGTTGTCCATTTGTAAGTTAAAAAACCTTGCTCTTTCTAAGGCTTTTTTCTTTCTTTTGGTATCTATAGAAATCAAGTCTTCGAAAAACTCAGATCTATATCTGATTTCAACTTCTTTAATAGATAATTCCTGTAAAATTGAAAGTGCAACAGTAGTAGAAGCAGACTCAATTATGGCTAAGTCAAATCCACCTAAGGGCATATCAGTCCCCCAAGCAAATATATGACCATATATATTATCTCTTAGAACAATTGGGATTATCATTCTTTTAATATACTTACCATTAATAAGTACTTTTTCCTCATCTAATTTCTTCAATTTGTTTTTATTATTGTTAGAGTCATAAAATTCTTTTACCTGCTTAGTTAATTCACCGTTTAAATCATTTCTAATTCCATCACTACATTCTATAATCTCATTGGAAAAACTTAAATGGAGGATTACAGGATTTCTAATATTATCTTGGACTATTCGAATTAAATCCTCTACCCCATTTCCTTCTAACATAGCACTCATCAATCGTTCATGAACCTTTTCTATTCGCTCCAAAAGTGATGCTTGTTTATTAAATATTATCTTAAAAGAATCCATCATTATATCTGAAAGTGGAATAGAACAATGTATATCTATTATTGGGAAACTTAAATCATTGGCTAGTTCAAGAATTTCTGGAGATAAGGCTTCTAAATATGGAGATATTTTTATACCCAACCCTGCAAGCTTCTTAGAAGCACATTGCCTTATGAGCTCTTTCTGTACATCAATATTATCCTTCTTAAAAGAATAGGCAGTAGTCAAAAGTAATTCTCCCTCTGTTGTCCATTCTAATATATCAGGATCTGCCATTATATTTACTCTAGATATGGTATTCCTCACACCACGAAACCCTGCAATTAAATTGCAGGATTTCATCACATCTAGTTTTAACATATCTTCTAAACTAATTCCATTTTGTCTAGACATAAAATTACCCCTTATTTAGATTTAGTTCTTGACATAATTGATTTATCCGTGACTCATGAAGCAGAGGGGACAGTCCCCACTGCTTCACCTATGGTCTAAAATGGTTGCTCAATCTTTCTTCCTCGTACATATCTTTCTATAATATTTCTATCATCGCCTATGTAGACGAATCTTTGAATTCTCTCTTCAATAGTTAATTCCTTGATATCTGATAATTCCTTATCATCTATTATAAGAGCATCAAATTCATATCCCTTTTCAAAACTTCCTACCTTCCCAAAGAAACTTCCTCCTCCTTTTGTTCCAAGGAAGAATCCCTCACAAAAAGTAAGTGGCGCAAATTCTTTATCTGTATTTAACCATACCATCTTTGATGCTTGGACAGCAGCTACTATAACACTGGCTATATTTAGACTGTTGCCTCCTGAAATATCTGAAGCCAACCCAACGGGTACTCCACTATCTAAATGTTTTCTAACAGGCATAATTCCGCTGGATAAATTATAGTTTGAATAAGGACAATGAGCTGCATATACGCCATTTCTTGCCATTAAGTCAATCTCATCATCAGTATTATATATATTATGAGCCATTATGGTCTTCTTCTGACCAAAAAGATTAAAGTCATCGTATACTGATGCATAATTTTTAGAATTAGGATATAATTCCTTTACCCACAATACTTCAGCAGTATTTTCATTTAAATGAGACTGTATAGGTATATTATATATTGTAGCTAAATCTCCCAAGGCCTTAAGCAATTCTTCTGAACAAGTTGGTATAAATCTTGGTGTAATAATAGGTTGTACTAAACTAGATTTATCCATATATTCTTTTAATATTTCTTCTGTTTCTTCTATGGATATTTTTGTATCTTCATTTAAATAATCTGTAGTATTTTGATCCATATTGACTTTCCCAACATAGGCTCCTAGTCCAGATTCTATAAACATATCCATTAGAAGTTTAGTGCTATCCTTATGTGTACTAGAGAAAACAACGGATCTTGTAGTACCAACTCTCCACAGTTCATTTATCAACCTGGAAAATACTTTCCTAGAATAATCTAAATCACCATACTTTCCTTCCTCTGGAAAAGTATAAGTTTCTAACCAAGGTATAAGCTCTTTATCAAGACCTAGCCCTCTATTTGGATATTGAGGAGCATGTAAATGTAAGTCAACAAATCCTGGAATAATTAATTTTCCAGTATAATCTTTAATTGAATACTCTTTGTATGATTCCTCTAATTCTTTAGAAATATCTACTATCTTTCCATCCTCTACTATAATATATGAGTCTTCATGAATTTCGAATTTCTCTTTACTTGGAGTAAAGACTATAGTACCCTTTAACACCATTTTATTCACACTTATCCACTCCCCATATTATTGCTTATTTTTATTAATTCTTACAAACATAATATTTCAATTATATTATATTCATAAGTAAACAATAATCATATGTATATATTATACAAATTATCTCTTTAAAGTGAATCATATCATACAAACCTTTATAGTATTATAACATCTATTAATTAATTATACCAAATTCCATACATAAATAATACCATTTTCCAACATTATGTAAACTTACCATGTATTGAGGGTTTATCCCTACCCCTATTAGATGTTATACTTTTAAAAAATGTAACCTATTTGTAACAATTGAAAGGAGGCAAGTTAAGAAAGTTAATTTTACTCAAAATTTCAAGGAGGACAGAATCATGTTTAATAAGAAAAGAAAAGTAATTTACTCATTAATAGCCGCCACATTATTAAGTTCATCAGCAGCAAGTGCTTCAAACTTTAATTTGACAAATATAGACTATAATTCTTTATATAATACTTATGGAAGAGGTTATACAATAAATTATAACAATAGTAGTAAGTACAACTATAACTACAACTATAATAATAATATACAATATCCTGTATTTAATTGGACCATTGTGAATACTAGACCTGGAAATGTTGTTAATCAACCTAAACCATCTACACCAACAATACCAAGTACACCAGCACCAACTAGACCTACAGAGCCGAGTACACCAAAGCCAACACCAGTGCCAAAACCAACACCGACACCAACTCCAACGCCTGCACCAGAAACACCATCAGTGTCAGGGTTATCATCAATTGAATTGGAAGTTGTTAGGTTGGTAAATATTGAAAGGCAAAAAGAAGGTCTAAAACCATTAGTAGCAAGTAGTGAAATCTCAAATGTAGCCAGAAAAAAATCTGAAGATATGGCATCTAAAAACTATTTCAGCCACACTTCTCCTACTTATGGTTCACCTTTTGATATGATGAAATCATTTGGAATTAAATATAATACAGCTGGAGAAAACATTGCAAAGGGTCAACTTTCCGCAAAATCTGTAGTTACTGCATGGATGAACTCCTCAGGACACAGAGCTAATATAATGAACCCAAGCTTCAATAAAATTGGTGTAGGTCATTACAGATCAAGTAATGGTACAAATTATTGGACTCAAATGTTCACTAACTAATTAAAGGTTGAATTTACTATTTTAATATATATGTCTATGTGGTATAATAACTGGCAGTCCTCACAATGGTGATGGCTGCCAATTATTTATTTGTAGGTGATAAAATGTCAAAAGAAAACGAAAGAAGAAAATTATTAGGTGAAGAACCAGTTGGTAGATTATTGCTTAAATTTTCATTGCCTGCAATTACAGGAATGATAGTTAATGCATTATATAATGTAGTAGACAGGATCTTTATAGGTAGAGGTGTGGGCGAATTAGCCATCGGTGGAATATTTATAAGTATGCCAATTTCTTTAATTATTATGGCTTTTAGTATGTTAATAGGAATTGGAGGAAATACCTTAGTCTCCATTAAGCTGGGTCAAGATAAAAAAGAAGAAGCAGAAAAAGTATCCGGAAACTCCTTTACTCTTCTAGTGTTATCATCCTTATGTATATCAGTCTTTGGACTTATGTTTTTAAGTCCTTTATTGAATTTATTTGGTGCTTCTGAATCAAATTTTCAATATGCTTTTGATTACATGAGAATCATACTCATAGGTGCACCACTTCAAGCCATTGGTTTTGGAATGAATAATTTCATCCGTGGAGAAGGCAATCCAACTATTGCCATGAAAACCATGTTAATAGGTGCAATTGCCAATACTATATTAGACCCTATACTTATCTTTGGATTTAATATGGGGGTAGAGGGTGCTGCCCTAGCTACTATAGTTTCTCAGGGATTATCTGCAGTTTGGGTCATGAGATATTTCTTAAGTGGTCAGAGTATGTTAGTGGTAAAAAGGGAATATCTAAAGCCAAAACTAAAAATAGCTAAAGATATTGTTGCTATAGGTGTTAGCCCATTTAGTATGCAATTGGCAGGTAGTATGGTTACAGTACTACTTAACAATAGTCTAAAAAATCATGGTGGAGATTTAGCCAATTCTAGCATGGCAGTAATAAACAGTATTGCAATGATGATAATGATGCCAGTATTTGGAATCAATCAAGGATCTCAGCCTATAATTGGATTTAACTATGGTGCTGAAAAATATGATAGGGTAAAAGAAACATATAAATATGCAGTTATAGCTGCAACTGTTATTACAACATTAGGATTTATATTAACTCAATTCTTTCCTATCCAATTATATAAACTTTTTATTAGCGGTGAAGGAAGTCTAGTAGAAATCTCAAGAATAGGAGTTCCGGGTATGAGAATATACTTAGCAGCGCTTCCAATTGTCGGGATTCAAGTTATATCCTCTAATTATTTTCAAGCTACTGGTAAGCCAAAGCAAGCCATGCTACTAAGCTTATCAAGACAGGTACTATTACTGATCCCTGCTCTAATAATTTTACCAAGGTTTTATGGTTTAACTGGGGTTTGGTTAGCAGGACCTGTAGCAGATTTTACAGCTTGTTTAATTACTGTCATTGTTGTATCTAAGAGCTTGAAACACTTAGGTAAATAAAATCCAATATTATATAAGACAATAAGAGAAAATTAGCAAATTAAATAGCCAGAAATGAAAAAGGGAAATTATTTAAATTTCCCTTTTCATTCTCTTCACAAATACTATAAGCTCCATTATATGTGTACATTTT
>CAZIII010000114.1:0-6756 GCA_964539425.1 uncultured Tissierellaceae bacterium
CCTTAACTGCATCCATAGGCATATTTCCTTCTTCTATAATCCTTGAAAATTCCTTAGTAAAATCAGCTAATATTTCTTTAACTTCATCCATTAACATCGATATATAATCCAAACGTTCTATATATAATTCTTTATCCCCTTCTAAAGATGCTAAATATGCCTCTTTTTCTTTCACTAACTCCTGCTTCTTAGCCAATGACTCCTCTAATTCGTCCTGTTTTTCTTTTAATAACTTAAGCTTATCATCTAAGTTTAACTTTTCACTTATAAGTCTTTCTTTAGTTCCCTCTGTATCTTCTAAGAGTTTTCCAGTATTTCTAGTTAAATCCCTAATTAAATTTATGCGTCGAATTAAGCTAGTTAAACTATCTGAATCTAGAATTATCTCCAAGTAAGAAGCAGGACCCATTTTCTGATATGACTTTAATATGCTTTCTAAGGCATTTAGATTTTCTTCATACTTAGTCTCTTCCTTCAAAATATTATCTTCTAAGTTTTCTATATCCTCAGTCATTGTATCTATTTCTTCATTAATCCTTATATTTTCTCTTTCCATTTCTTCTAACTCTTGTACTTGAATAAACAGAATTTCAAGTATTTCTTTTTCTTCCTCAGAAATACTTTCTAATTTCCTCTGAATTTCTGAAACAGAATTGTCATTTTCTGCTAATAAAGTTGAAGACGTTAATATCATTGCTACAACAATTAATAAGGACATAAAAATAAATATATTTTTCTTTTCCTGCACACCAATCCCCCCTGAATAATATTCAGACTTTGATACAAATTATATCATCATATGAAAAAGAGTTAAAGAACTATTCCTCTTTAACTCTTGCTATTTCTGAAATGAAAGTTTTATCCCTAATTAATTGCACAGCTATTTGTACTTCTATGTTATTGATTACCATAACTAGGCTGACATTTAGCATTAGTTCTTTCTACAATTATTTTACTTCCAGGTGACATACATAACATAGTTCCACTTTTCATATATATATCACCTAATTCAAGAATTTTTAGGTATTTTAAAATATATACCCAATCATTTCCATTCTATAACTAGATTTTCAATTATCAAAGGTTTGTCTCCCCAACATAAAGATATTATTATATAAAATTTATGATAGTTTTTTTAACTTTAATTTATTAAGTGGTTGATATAATAAAGTGTCAAGTAATTATTGTAATTTTAATCCTAAGGAGGTATTTGGTATGAAAAGAAAGCTTCTAATGATTTTCATTTTGCTAATAGCAGTATCAACTTTAATGACTGGATGTAAAAAGAAGTTGGAAGAAAAAATTGCAGAAAAAATTATTGAAGATGCAACTGGTGGTAATGTTGACATATCTAAAGATACTACTACAATAAAAACTGAGCAAGGCGAAACAAAAGTCGGTGAAAATCTAAAATGGCCAAAGGATATAATGGGTAATTTACCTGAGCTAAAAGCTAATATAACTATGGTAGTGGAGGATAAGGAAAGCACCATTGGTATGATATATTTTGATGATCTTGAAGTAAAAAATGCTGAGAAATACCTTGAAGCAATAATAAAACTAAATTATGAATCAGTCTTTGAAACCACAAACGATGAGGGATTTATGTATTCGGGTAAGAATGAAGAAGGTGCGGAAGTTGTATTTTCTTATTATAATGAGGGAACTGGAAGTCTTTCTTATTCCGATAAAGAATTTATGTTCCAAGATAATCCCTATGATGGTGATTTCACTGGCGACCCTTCACCAAGTGAAGATGTGGATATGACAGATGATGTCCCATGGCCTAAGGATTTCTTTAAGGATATTCCTGAAATAGAAGGAAAAATTGTTTCAGTAAGTAGTGATAGTCCTCAAGATAAATATGTGTATATGGAATATGTAACAAAGGAAGTTGCCTTTGATTATATGGAAAAACTAAAAGATAGTGGATTTGTAGATACTCCATCAGACTCCATATCTGGAGACTATTTAAACTATCAGGCAGGTAATGAGAATGGAGACTATATTGTATTTGACTGGTCCGATAACGGTGTTGCAACCATATCTTTGGTAAAAAGCGAATAAACAAAGGCTGGCAAAATTGCCAGCCTTTGTTATATCTACAATTATTTTAAATTGAACATGGACTGTATCCACAGTCTTGACATTCAGCACATCCGCTTGTATGCATTAAATGTCCACCACACATTGGACATGTATCTGGGTCTTCAACTAATTGTTCTGCTGCTAATTCATTTAGCTCATTTTTCAATTCATCTATTCTGTCTAATCTGCTATCTTTTGTTTTATTGGTGATTAATATACCAGATCTAGCACAGCCATCGCGATAAATAGTTATTCCTTTTAGTCCTCTTTCCCAAGCATGTAAATATAGCTTCTCTACCTCTTCAATTGTAAATTCATTAGGCACATTTACTGTTGAAGAAATACTTGCATCTATATATTGTTGCCATACAGCTTGAACTTCTATTCTATCTCTATAGTTTAGATTGGAAGTTGTAATAAAGTAATCTGGTAAATCTTCTTCCTTTGATAAGTTGTTTTTATCCATATATTCCTTAACAATAGATGTAAACACTTTATAATATGTGTCAACATTATGAAGCGATTCTGACTTTCTTGTATAAGATACTTGGAATATAGGTTCTACTCCATTGCTACATCCAATTAAGGTTGATATACTTCCTGTAGGAGGTATAGTTAACAACTGGCTATTGCGAAGTCCGTATTCCTTAATCAGTTCCAATACATCTTCATCTGCGTTTTCTAATAGGAAAGGAGATTTCAGTACTGCATCCCTATTATATCTTGGGAAGGTTCCATGCTCCTTAGCTAATAATGCAGATTGCCTTAAAGCTTCATTAATCATAGTGTTTCCTATTTTGTGGATAAAAGAAATAGATTCCTCACCACCATATTTTATTCCCAACTTAATAAACATATCTGCTAGTCCCATTATTCCAAGGCCTATTTGTCTTAACTCCTTAGACATCTCTCTTTGTTGCTCTAGAGGATGTAGTTCCATATTTTCATCCAATACTTCGTTTAAATATATAACTCCCTCTCTAACCATCTCACCAAATTTTTCGAATTCAAAATGCGCATATTTAGTAAATGGCTTCTTTACAAATTCTGATAAGTTAATGGATGAAAGATTACAACTACCAAAGGCTGGAAGGGTTTCTTCAGCACATGGATTAACTCCTGCAAATTCAAAACTCTTATCTTCACTCATTAAGTGCCAAGAATCTATACGATCTTTATATAAAATCCCTGGTTCAGCCATATTCCAATTGTTTTTAGCTAGCTTATTATATAATTCTCTAGCATTTATCTTATTGTTGATTTCTTCTCCTGTTGATTCTACTTTAAAATGCAAATTATATTCATCATCATTTTTTACCGCATTCATAAATTCATCATCTATATTAACAGATATATTTGCGTAGGTAACCTTAGCCAGATCATTCTTCACATCAATAAAATCTCCAATGTCAGGGTGGTTGCAATCCATATTTAGCATTAGAGCCCCACGTCTACCTCTCATTCCAATTAATCCTGTAACCATTGAGAATAAGTCCATAAATGAAACTGCTCCCGTTGTAGTGTTTGCAGCATTGTTTACCTTGGCACCCCTTGGTCTAAGCTTAGAAATAGTCAACCCTACTCCTCCACCATAGGAATATGTCCTAGCCAGGTATTTTGCAGTATCAAATATTGATTCAATATTGTCCTCTACTTTAGGCATTACATAGCAATTTGATAATGTGATCTTTCTTCCAAACTTATTCAATCCTCTACCAGCTAATATTCTCCCCGCTGGCATAAATTTCTTATCCTTTATAGCCTTTTTAATCGCATTATTTCCACCACTAACCCTAGTTAGAAAACCATCAAATGATTCATTATCAAAGCGATACTTTTTCTCATATATATCCCTTTGAAGATCTGACATCACCCATCCTTGTTCCCTTAATTTAGCTCTCTCTTGTCTATATAAAATATAAAGCCTAGCTACATCAGGCCTAGACTTCATAAGCTCAACTTCCACAAAGTCTTGAATCTTCTCTATATGGACTATTTCCAAATCTTGAAATGCAGCAAGGGCTTTATCTGCAATTTCGTTAGCTAGGGTATTATCAATACCTAACTCCGTTTCAGCCATAGCCTTACTAATAGCATTCGCAATTTTTTCAGATTCAAAAACTACTATAATTCCATTTCTCTTCTCAACATTTAACATTGAAATCCTCCTCTTTCCAGTGAATAATTAATATATGACCCTTAGTCGTTAATATCACCAAATTAACTATATATAGTATAAGTTCTTATTTAAGTATACTACATATATGGATATAATTGTATATAAAGTTGAGAATAAATTGTTAAATTTTTTTATTAATATAGCATCTGTATTAGTGGAGTTAATACTCCAATTATCCCTCCCAATAATCCTCCTAACCAAGTAATGGCCTTTAGTTCCTTATTGGCAATATCCAGTATTAGTTTTTCAGTAAAGTCCACATCAAAACTATTGATTTTCTCCTGGACAATGGCTGAAATGTCCATAGTCTCAAGGATCTTTGGCAATTCATTTCTTATGAATTTATTGAATAAAACCATAAAAGACCTATAAATTCTTGAAATCATGTCTTCGTCAATCTTTCCCCAGAAAAACGATATAGGTTTATTCATTAAATGCTGAATTATATCATCAAAAAACAGGACTAAAGTATTACTCATCTCTTGAGAATCTAAGATGAAATTTGCTTTCATAGATAAATAATCAATTATTAGTTCCTTATTATCTACTTCTCTTTCCTTTAGTTTCTCCTGCATAAGTCCTAATAAGAGATTACGGTTATTCTCATCTCCTATATAGCTCATTATTGTGTCAGCAATTCTTGACAGTCCTTCAGTTCCAAAACTATCTATTATTTCAGGGAATATATCTGAAACTTTGGATTCCAATAATCTTTCAATCGAGGATTCCAAAATCATAACAATATCCTTATTTGCATCTTCACTAGCAATATACTTTTCTATCATATTAAATATCTTCTCTGATATGGCATCTGGACTAATAAAAGCAGTAATCAATCTACTTATATTCTTTGAAACTAAATCAGCAATTGATGCTTTCAACTTATCTTGAATAAGAGGCTCATTAAAATTATCCCTTATGATATTTCCAATCTTATGACCATTTTCATCAATATATTTATTTAATGAATCAATGATTTCAATTGGAATTATATCTGATATGTTTTTTTCTTCAGTAGATAATTCCCTAAGTTTTGATTCCATAAAGTTAATTATTCCATCTTTAAATTCCGAGGACTCAGATATATCTAATAAAAGGAGTCCTAGTTTTTCATCAAGTGTATCGTAGATTATATTGAGATCTAGGTTTTCAATCTTATCTCTAAAAACATTTGATATCTTAGTTTTAAACTTATCTTCCCTAATTTGAAAAAGTATTATATCTACAATATTATCTTTTAAGACTTGCATTATTTCATCAAAGTTTTCTTCTGGAATATCTTCTACCATTTCCTTTATGGTTTTATCACTTTCTCCAAGCTTAAACATTTTATCTTCTAGCCAATGCTTTATTTGATTCTCTGTTTTTTCTCCTGATAATGATTCAATAATTGTATCTGGAGATAGTAGATATACTCCTACTGTTTCACCAATACTTTTACCTATTCTTTCCTTCTCCTTAGGTATAAGTCCAGGTGTAAATGGTACCCTAATCCCCCTAATTTTTTTCTCATGATGTGGTCTAAATAACATCTTTATAGCAAGCCAATTTGTAAAATAACCTATAAGTGCTCCAACCACAATTGGTATCAAAAATTTCATGTATTCTCCTCCATAAATGTAATATTTCATTTACTTACTACAATTTGTACACAGCAAATATATTCTACCATAAATTTGAAAAATTTATTAAAAAAGATATTGGGGTTACCCCCAATATCTTTTACATAAGCTTACATATATTATTTGTGAACTCAATTGGATCCTCTATTGGCAATCCTTCTATTAGTAAAGCTTGATTATATAGTAAATTTGTATAAAGCTTTATCTTATCCTTATCATTTTCAAAGGCAGATTTCAATGTGTTGAATACGTTGTGGTTAATGTTTATCTCAAGTACTTTATCAGCCTTAATACCATTATTATCAGGCATTTGACTTAGGATTTTTTCCATTTCTATGGAAAGATCTCCTTCACTAGCTAAACAAACTGGATGCTCTTTTAGCCTTTTTGAAGGCTTAACATCCTTTACTTTTTCAGCTAGTATTTCCTTCATAAGAGTAAATAAATCCTTATTTTCCTCTATCTCAGATTCTATTTCCTTATTTTCATCAGTTTCAATACCTAAATCCCCAGAGGATACTGATTTAAATTCTTTTTCCTTATAGTTCATTATCATCTTTATGGCAAACTCATCTACATCATCAGTAAAATATAATATCTCGTACCCTTTATCACTTACAAGCTCAGCCTGTGGTAATCTATCTATTCTTTCTATTGATTCTCCTGATGCATAATAGATATACTTTTGTTCTTCAGGCATTCTACTTACATATTCATCTAATGTAACCATTTTCTTTTCCTTAGATGAATAGAACATAAGCAAGTCTTGCAATACTTCCTTATTCATTCCATAGCCACTGTATATTCCGTACTTAAGTTGTCTTCCAAAACTCTCAAAGAATTCTTCATACTTTTCTCTTTCATTCT
>CAZIII010000115.1:0-4868 GCA_964539425.1 uncultured Tissierellaceae bacterium
GTGACCTCTTACTTACCAAGCAAGTACTCTACCACCTGAGCTACGTGGGCATTTACTTCACTGCTAGATATTTTACTATTTACAGTTTAAATTGTCAAGCCTAGATTACACTTTGGTTTCAAAACCTTTTTCTAATTTCCTCTTCACTCTTTGCAAAGCATTGTCAATGCATTTAACCTGCCTGTCCAATTCTTTGGCAATTTCTTGGTATGACATCCCATCCACATAAGACATCAATACTTCTAATTCCAATTCAGACAATACTTCTGCAATCTTCATCTCCATAAAGTTTAAGTTCTCTCTACCAATCATTAATTCTTCTGGATCACAAATTCCTACCCCTGAAACTATGTCTAATAAAGTTCTATCTGATTCATCCTCAGATAAAGGTTTGTTAAGGGAAATATAAGAATTTAAAGGGATGTGTTTTTGTCTAGTAGCTGTCTTAATTGCGGTAATGATCTGCCTTGTAATACAAATTTCTGCAAATGCTCTAAATGATGCAAGCTTGTCCTTGTCATAATCTCGGATAGCTTTATACAAGCCTATCATACCTTCTTGGATAATGTCTTCTTTATCTGCTCCAATTAAGTAGTAAGAACGAGCTTTAATTTTTACATAATTCTTGTATTTATAAATCAAATGTTCTAATGCAAGAGAATTGTCTTTTTTTGCAATTTCAACTATTTCTTCATCTTTCATCATTTCTAAGGTGGCTATGTCATTTTCCTTTTGTAATAACTTAAGTTGCACTAATCATCCCCCCAGTTTGGATATAATCCAATCAATTAAATTATAAATAATACAATAAAATTAGTCAAGATTATTCATCTTTGCTTATTAATTTGTTTAATTTTTTTATTGTATTTTCATCTAATCTCCCTAATAATAAATCATTTTTTTTGTTTTCCACAGCCCTTTTGCGCTTTATGGTGTTTTTTTCGTTGAAAATCTCTATCTCTAATTCCCTGGCAGATATCCTTGTTCCGCCTCTTCCAAGAATTATTTGCTGTTCCATCCAATCCGATGTAGCCACCCTTACCCTTTTGAATTTCCCTATTTCATCTAAGACTTTTTCAATATAGTGGTCTGCAGTCTCATTCTCTTTAGTATATATGACTTTTATTCCCTTATGGTTTTGTTGAGTACCACTATTCCCTTTAACTAAATGTGCATCGAATACAACTATTATCTCTATTCCTGAGTAATGCTTATATTCTAGCATAATATCTATTAGTGCATCTCTAGCTTCTTCTAGGTTATCTTCTCTTGCCCTTTTAAAACGATCCCAAGAATTGATAATATTATACCCGTCTACAAAAAGGTATTCTTTTATCCTTTTGTATTTAGCCATGATTTTGCCTAAACACTTCATAAATCAATATCGCCGCAGCATTTGAAGCATTAAGAGATGATATTTTCCCTTCCATTGGAATCTTTACTAAGACATCACATTTTTCCTTTACAAGCCTAGACATACCCTTTCCTTCATTACCTATTACCAAAGCAATCGCCCCTTTTAGGGATGTATTAAAGTGGTAATCTGCTCCATTTATATCAGCACCATATACCCATAGTCCCTTGTCTTTCAATTCTTCAATTGTATTTACTACATTGTTTATCTTTGCTACAAGCATATGTTCAACAGCTCCAGCAGAACTTTTGTATACTGTTTGATTTACCTGAGCAGATCTTCTCTTAGGAATAATTACACCATGGGCTCCAGCACATTCAGCCGTTCTAATTATTGCACCTAAGTTGTGAGGATCTTCTATTTCATCCAAAATTATTACGAAGGGTGGTTGTTGTTTTTCCTCTGCTTTATTTAAGATATCTTCTATTGTTGCATATTTATAATCTGTGATTAAAGCCACTACCCCTTGGTGTGCATTTCCATCAGACATTGAATCCAATTTAGCTCTATCAACTTGCTGTATGATAATCTTTCTATCTTTTGCTATCCCAATTATTTTGTTTATTGAACCTTGGAGTTCACCCTTTAGGACATATAATTTTTCTACTTCTTTATCTGCTTTCAATATTTCCAAAACAGGATTTCTTCCAACAACATATTGTTCACTCATTTAATCACGCCTTTCTGAAATCCAGTGGATATTTAATAGTTAGTAATAATAGTTGAAGGTTAAAATATCCTCAATACATATTAAAAACTATTCACTATTCACTTTTTACAATATTTTAAATATCTCTCTTACTTCAACTATTTTCCCACAAGTCATTTTTCCTTCAGGGCATGGTTTTCTTAGGCAACCTGGTCCTGCATTTTTAAACAATGTTGGATAAACCTTTTTTACTTCCTTTAGCATCATTATAGCAAGCTCTCTTATTTCCCATTGAGCTCTATTGCAAGTCCTGAGTCTAAAGAAATTAAGCAAAGATCTTGCATTCATTGTAAATACTATTTTAGTTTCACAGGCATTTGGGAAAATATATCTTGCATCTTCAATAGCTTCTTTTTCTGATTTAGCTCTAGCTTCTTTATCCATTAGACCACTTTGAATATGTTTTTCGTAATGGTCATTGAATAAAAGACTTACTATTTCATCGTAATATTTTTGATCTTCCTCCATTGCCTTTACAAACATTTCTCTTGCTTTCTTATTATTTTTAATAGCAGGTGGAATTATATACTCAAATTGCTCAAGCTTTACATATCTTTGGGACTGTTGAGAAAAACTAGCTATCCTATGTCTTACTAACTGATGAGATAAAGTTCTAGATATTCCTTCAACTCCAAAAGTAAAGCTAACATGTTCAATAGGACTTTCATGATTTAAATCCATTAATAGAGATAAAAATGATTCTGTTTTATCTTCATTAAGATTTCCTTCTATTTGATCAATTCCCACAGGTGAATAACAAAGTTTAGCAGCTGCAGCGATTAACTTCTCTCCTTCAGGAGTATATCTTAAAAGTTCTACCTTTGCCATTTTAATCCCCCATTTTCTTTAGTTAATTTCTATTTTAGATACTTCTTCAAATAACTCTGATATTCTTTTGTCTTGATTTGTCATATAAAGATATCCAAATAAAGCTTCTAGCCCTGTGGCATACTTGTAATCAATCATATCCGCATTTTTGGGCATAGAATTAGTCTTTGCATTTCTACCTTTTTTTACAACTGTTCGTTCTTCTTCAGTTAGCATATCTTCTAGCATATGAATAACTTGAGCCTGGGCTTTTGCTTTTACATACTTGATGGTGGCCTTATGTAACTCCTTTACAGATAAACCTTTGTTAAGTAAATAAGTCCTAATTAGCAACTCATATACCCCATCTCCTATATATGCCAGTTGCAGAGGAGATAGCATAGCTATATCCTCTGCACTTAATGTGGTGTTCATCTCTCTAAATAAATTATTATTTTCCATAGGCTATATACGTTTCCATTTCACCCCTTCTTGGGTGTCCTCTAAAACTATTCCTTTTTCCTTTAGATTATCTCTAATCTCATCAGATAGTTTGAAGTCTTTGTTTTTTCTTGCTTCAGTTCTTTTTTCAATAAGTTCTAATATTTCGTCCTCTAGAATTTCATCTTTCTTGTTCAGTATTCCAAGGACCCTAGATAATTCTATTAATAGGTCGTAAACTTTTTGGACTAATATTCTAGATGATTTTTCATCTATATTAGAGTTAGAGAATTTAACTAATTCAAACAATGCTGCAATTGCATCTGCAGTATTCAAATCATCCTCCATACTTTTAATAAACTCATTTTTAAAACCTTCAATAAGTCCTAATTCCTTATTTTCTTCTTCATTTAATTCCTTATCTTCAGTTTTTTCTAGTAAATATTCCAAGTTTTTCTTTCCATTGTATAATCTTTCAAGACCATTTTCTATTTGCTTCATTACCTCTCTAGTAAAATTAATTTGTGACCTATAATGAGCTGATAGCAAGAAAAATCTTAGGGTTTCTAAATCAAACTCCTGGGCGATATCCTTTACTGTAAAGAAATTACCCAATGATTTCGACATTTTCTGATTGTCAACATTTAGCATTGCATTATGGATCCAATAGTTAGCAAATGGTTTCTCAGTCAATGTCTCTGACTGAGCAATTTCATTTTCATGATGTGGAAACTGAAGATCTTCTCCTCCAGCATGAATATCTATAGTGTCACCTAACAATACTCTTGACATAACTGAACATTCAATATGCCACCCTGGTCTTCCTTCTCCCCAAGGGCTTTCCCAAGATGGTTCACCAGGTTTGGCTTTTTTCCATAAGGCAAAATCCATTGGATTATTCTTTTCTTCACTAATCTCCACTCTTGCACCAGATATTAAATCATCAATATTTTTCTTAGATAATTTCCCATAGTCTTTTGCCTTATCTATATTGAAGTAAACATTGCCATCTACATTGTAGGCTGCTCCCTTTTTTATTAGCTCTTCTATGAATTTTATCATTGGTTGGATAAAATCTGTAGCTCTGGGATGAATTGTTTCTTCTTCATATAAATTCAAGCCTTTGGCATCTTCAATAAACGCCTCAATATATCTATCTGCAATAGCCTTTATTGATGTATTTTCTTCGTTAGCCTTATTGATCATTTTATCATCTATATCTGTAAAATTGACAACATATTTCACATTATATCCTTTATAAGCAAAAAACCTTCTCAATGTATCAAATATTACCATTGGTCTAGCATTTCCAACATGTATATAATTATAAACTGTTGGCCCACAGGTATACATACTAACCTGGCCTTCTACTAAAGGTATAAATTCTTCCTTTTTCCTCGTCAGAGTATTATAAAGCTTCATAATATCCCTCCTTTTTTTGAAGTGAATAGTTAATAGTGAATACCTAATAGCTAAAAAGATCTCAAATTATTACTT
>CAZIII010000115.1:4968-6731 GCA_964539425.1 uncultured Tissierellaceae bacterium
AGTGAATAGTTAATAGTGAATACCTAATAGCTAAAAAGATCTCAAATTATTACTTAAAACCATTCATACTTACTATTAGTTATTCACTGTTTTTTTATCTTTCACTAAATATAATTTTCTTCTACATGATTTATTCTTTTTATTATGTTGTCCTTGCCTAGTAAAACTAATATGTTCACAAACTCCGGTCCATGTGCTGTTCCCGTTAGAGCAACTCTAGCTGGCATAAACAAATTTTTTCCTTTAACACCTGTGGATTTTTGGATTAACTTCATAAATCCTTTTGCATATTCTTCATCTATTAATTGAATGCTATTTAATTCTTCTTTGATAGCGGCAAGAACAGTGCTAACTTGTTCTCCTTTTATTATCTCCAAAGCATCTTCTTCAACAATTTCCACTTGATCCTTTAGGATAAATTCTACCTTTTCAACTATATCTCCAATAGTGTCTAAGGATTCTTGAACTGTGTGGACTAATAGTTTCATCCATTCATAGTTGTTTTGAACAAAATCGTCATCTATAAGACCGGCTTTAATTAAATAAGGAATAGCCATATCTGTAATCTTTTCAACAGATGAGGATCTTATATAATGTCCATTTACCCAGTCTAACTTATCTTTAT
The DNA here is from genome assembly GCA_964539425.1 of uncultured Tissierellaceae bacterium. GTDB lineage: Bacteria > Bacillota > Clostridia > Tissierellales > Tissierellaceae > JAVKTS01. Next base: position 5,594 of record CAZIII010000115.1, read on the forward strand.
CAAATATACCACCAGTTTTTGAAACTCTTTCAAAAGAGAACTTTTCGATTAATTCATCCATGGACAGAATCTCTTGATTATCCTCTGGGCTCCAGCCTACTAATGCCAAATAATTGATTAATCCTTCTGGTAAATATCCCTTATCTCTAAAGTCTTCTACAGAAACATCTCCTTGACGCTTACTTAGTTTTTTTCTATCGCTATTTAATACAGTAGGAAGATGAACATACACAGGTTTTTCCCATCCAAATACTTCATATAAATATATATGTTTTGGTGTAGACGGTAACCATTCTTCTCCTCTTACTATATGTGTTATTTCCATTAAATAATCATCTACTACTACTGCCATATGATAAGTTGGGTACCCATCAGATTTCAAGAGTACTTGATCATCAATATCATCTGTATTAATTACAATATCTCCTCTAACTAAATCGTGGAATTTCACATCGTAGTTTTTAGGTAATTTTAATCTGACTACATATTCTTCCCCTTTAGCAATTCTTTCTCTGGCTTCTTCTATTGTTACATTTCTACAAAATCCATCATACTTTGGAACCATTCCTTTAATCTTCTGCTCTTCACGTACAGACTCAAGTCTTTCTTTAGAGCAGAAACAATAATAAGCATGACCCTTTTCAATAAGCTCATCCACATATTTCTTATAAATATCCAATCTTTCTGATTGAATATATGGACCATGATTGCCTTTTTGCACAATCTTGCCTTCTTCTATAAATACTCCTTCATCATATTCTATCCCTGCCCAATGCAAAGAGTTTATTAAATTTTCTATAGCTCCTTCTACAAGTCTGGTTTGATCAGTATCCTCTATCCTCAAAATAAACTTGCCATTATTTCTCCTAGCAAATAAATAATTGTATAAAGCTGTCCTAATAGATCCTATATGTATGAACCCCGTTGGACTTGGAGCAAATCTTAATCTAACTTCTTTCAAAACTGACACCTCCTGAGTTAATTACCTTATATTATATATTACAAAAAAGAAAGTGTAAACCATCCCCCAAAAATAAGTAAAAATACTATATCGAAATTTGAAAATATTTCAGATTCCGATATAGTATCTCCATCAAAATAAATATTATTGAGGATTATCTCCTCTTCTATACAATTC
>CAZIII010000116.1:0-5482 GCA_964539425.1 uncultured Tissierellaceae bacterium
TATGAGAATAACAAACTATTAAATTCAATTAATATCATGAAAGAGATGAATAGGGAATTAGGATTTAATGTACAAAATACAACTATAGGTATTATAGTAACTAATGCTGTTTTAACAAAAGCAGAAGCGAATAAGATTTCTCAAATGGCTCATAATGGCTATGCAAGGTCAATAAACCCAATCCATACAATGGTAGATGGGGATACGATATTTACTATGGCTACCAATGAAGTAAAGGGGGATATAAGCCTTATAGGAACATTAGCAGCTGAAGCAATGAGCATGGCAATAACTAATGGAGTAATGTTTGCAGATAGCTCAAAGGGATTAAAAGCATATAAAGACATTTAGATAATAATATAAAAATATATTTAATTTAACTGTTGAATTAATACTAAATTAGAATTATAATGTTTTTTGTAGATAGCCAACATCAAACAGAGTTGGACTGGATAAAAGTTAAAAATTAATATTTTATCGACTGGTATCCAAAAAAATAAAAGGAACTAGAGCGGAGGGATTATATGTTAAAAGAAAAAGGTTTTTTTAGTTTGAGGAAGATGGTGATTATTGCATTACTTGGTGCAATATCAGTAGTACTGGGCATGACACCAATAGGTTTTATACCTGTGGGACCTACAAGAGCAACTATAATGCATATACCTGTAATTATAGGAGCTATAATGGAAGGACCAATTGTAGGTGCATTTGTTGGATTGATATTTGGCTTATTTAGTATATACCAGGCCTTGACTACTCCAACACCAGTATCATTTGTGTTTTTAAATCCATTGGTATCCATATTACCTAGGATTTTGATTGGTATCACTACCTATTATGTGTATAATGCACTAAGAAAAATGGGAAAAGATAAGACCGTTGGGCTTCTTTATTTATTATGGATAGGAATTATAACTTATTTATCTTATGGTATATATAATAATTTTGTGAATGAAAAGAGCATATGGCTAATATTGATGAATGTTGGACTTATCATTTTAACTTTGGGATTAGCTTATTTAACTCAAGTTAAATTTAAAGATAAGGCTTTAGATATTATAGTATCTTCTGCTGTTGGTACATTGACCAATACTTTGGGCGTTTTATCTATGATATATCTATTTTACGCAGAAAGGTTTGTAGAAGCTTTGGGTGGAGATGTGGCTACTGCGAGAAAGGTTATCTTTGGTATAGGAGTAACAAATGGTATACCAGAGACAATCATAGCAATTATAATTGTGACTTCTGTAGTAGGAGCATTGAGAAACAAAAGATAATGAATGGAAGGTGAAATTATTGTTATTAGTAATAGATGTTGGAAATACAAATGTAGTATTTGGAGTTTATAAAGATGAAGAGCTCCTATATGATTGGAGAATAGCAACAGAGAAGGATAGAACTTCTGACGAATATGGATTGTTATTTGAACAGATCTTCAGATATCATAAAATAGATCCCAAAGAAGTAGATAATGTAATTATTTCTTCAGTTGTACCACCACTTATGCATACCTTACCAGCGATGAGTGCAAAATATTTCAATATAGATCCTATAGTGGTAGGGCCTGGCGTAAAAACTGGGATGAATATTAAATACGATAACCCAAGGGAAGTTGGAGCAGATAGAATAGTAAATGCAGTTGCTGCTTATGAGAAATATGGTGGACCTCTGATAATAATTGATTTTGGTACAGCAATTACATTTTGTGCAGTTTCTAAAGAGGGAGAATATTTAGGAGGAGCAATTGCCCCAGGTATTAAAATCTCCACTGAGGCCTTATTTATGAGAACAGCAAAATTACCAAAGGTAGAAATTGCAAAGCCAGATAAGGTTATAGCTAGAAATACAATCAATAGTATTCAATCAGGAGTAGTTTATGGATATATAGGTATGGTTGATTATATTATAGAAAAGATGATTGAAGAAATGGGTGGAGATAGAGAACAGTTTAATATTATTGGAACTGGTGGCTTCTCAAATTTAATAGCATCTGAAAGTAAATATATTAAAAAGATAGACAAATTGCTAACTTTGGAAGGATTAAGGATAGTATTTGAAAGAAATAAGTAAGTAGCTAAATAGCTACTTACTTTTCTAATATGGAGATGAGAGTATGATAATTGGAGATATAAAACTTGAAAACAACGTATTTTTAGCCCCCATGGCTGGAGTCACAGATTTAGCATTTAGAATACTGTGTAAAGAAATGGGTAGTGGATTAGTTTTTTCTGAAATGGTTAGTTCTAAAGGAATGTACTATAATGATAAAGCGACAGAACATTTGTTGGAAATAGACCAAAATGAAAGACCAATTGCAATTCAAATTTTTGGATCAGATCCAAAGATAATGGCAAATATTGTAGAAAGTCATTTAAATCCCAGGGAAGATATAGATATAATAGATATAAACATGGGATGTCCTGCCCCTAAGATAGTAAAAAATGGGGATGGAAGTGCTCTGATGAAAAACCCTAAGTTAGTCAGAGAAATATTGAGAGAAGTAGTAAATGCATCTAATAAACCAGTCACTCTAAAAGTAAGGATGGGCTGGGACCACGACAATCTCAATGGATTAGATATATGCAAGATAGCAGAGGAAGAAGGAATTGCAGCAGTTACTATACACGCTAGGACAAGGGATATGTTTTATTCTGGAGAAGCAGATTGGAATTATATTAAGCTAGTTAAGGAAAATCTAACAATTCCAGTTATAGGAAATGGGGATATATTTGAGCCCATAGATGGAATAAAAATGCTAGAATATACAAAATGTGACGGAATAGCTATTGGAAGAGGTTCTCAAGGGAACCCGTGGATTTTCAAAAGAGTTATTGATATCATGAATGGAAAAGAGGATAATCCACCAGAGCCTAAGGAAATATTAAATACATGTATAAGACATTTAAATATTATATGTATGATAAAGGGTGAAAAAGTTGGTGTAAGAGAAATGAGAAAACATGCAGCTTGGTATTTAAAAGGATTAAAAAACTCCAATGAAGTTAAAAACAGATTAAATCAAATAGACTACAAAAATCATATGGAAGAAGTACTTCTTGAATATATTAATAATTATACAATTTAATCAGTAATTAATAGTAAAACTCTCTCATATAATAGATTAAAAATTAGAGAGGAAAGTAACTATGGAGATTTTGTATATTATCAATGATGAGAAGTATTTAAACTATTATAAAGATGGATTTATGAAGTATGTGCCAAATTTCCTTATACCAAGTATTAGACCTAAGATAGTTGAAGATATTATTATAAGGGGAAATATGGTTGGCAAAGTCATAGGGGTTAATCTAAAGCCTTTTGATGTGAATCATAAGCCAAGTTTAGATATATTTTTAAACGATATAAAAAAGTTTAAGACTTCTAATGACACTAGGTTATTCATTGAAGGGCAAGAAAAGTTTAATAATGAAACTATGAGATATATTGAAGAAAATACAGACATGAAAACTTTTAATGGAGAAAATATTAGGATAAAAAATCTTTATTTAACCATTAGAGAAGTATATACTATATTGAAAGAAGACCCACAAGAAAAAGAGGTTTTAATTATCAGTGATGATAAGGATAAGACAAAAAAGGTTATTAAAGCTTTGGCAAATGACTTTAGGTTCATTACTGCTGTAGGATATAATGAAGAAGAACATGAGGAGATATATAACTATATATTAGATGAAACAGGATTGTCCTTATTTTATACTTCAAATATTGATAAGATTTTAGAAAATTATAGTATAATTATTAACTTTATGGAGAATATGTATATTGATTTTTCTAAAACCAGAAGATATTCTTTGATTTTTAACTTTGGAGGAGGAGAATTTCCGAGCAATGGTAATAGACCTCCTTTCATAGAAGACTTTGCTTACGATGCAAATGATTTAGAAATTGCCGATAATAAATGGATAGATAAGAAGCTGAAAACCAATGTATATGAAGCTTTACTAGGAAATGAAATGAGAAAAATAGGATACTTATTTGCTCAGGATAGATATTATACTGTAAAAGATTATATTAATTTACACATTAAAATTAAGGGAAAGATTTAAGTACTTGACATTATTGCTTTACTTGATTATAATATCTTGCATACAATGAGGAAAAGTACCTTTTTCCATTAAATGTAAAAGTCATAGATATAAATAATATATATAAAAAACCGTTATTATGTTAATGTTTTATGAAAGGGAGAGAGTTAAATGCCAGAAAGAGAAGTATTTTTGACTGAAGATGGATTAAAAAGACTAGAAGATGAACTAGATGATCTTAAGACTAATAAGAGAAAAGAAATAGCTGGAAGAATAAAGGTGGCTTTAGATTTTGGCGACATAAGTGAGAACTCAGAATATGATCAAGCTAAAAATGAACAGGCTCAATTAGAGGATAGAATAGCTAAATTAGAAAATATGCTAAGAAATGCTAAACTTATAGACGAAGATGATATTACAACTGATGTTGTAGGTATTGGTTCAAAGGTTTTAGTTAAAGATGTAGAATATGATGAAGAAATGGAATATACTATAGTTGGTTCAGCAGAAGCTGATCCATATAATGGAAAGATCTCAAACGAATCCCCTGTAGGGTCAGCGCTGCTTGGACATAAATGTGGAGAAACTGTAGAAGTAGCAGTACCTGATGGAAAGATTGAGTATCAAATATTAACTATTACTAGGTAGTGTATTTTAAATAACTAAGGAGGTAGAGTAGATGGAAGGAACAGAATTGAACTTAAATGAAATGCTAATGATGAGAAGAGAGAAGTTAAAGGAATTGGTTCAAAAGGGAAAAAATCCTTTTCTAGTTGAAAAATTTGATTATACACATCATAGCTCTACTATTAAGAATGATTTTGAAGAATTAGATGGGAAAAAAGTAGCAGTTGCAGGAAGGATTATGTCTAGACGTGGTCATGGAAAAGTTAGCTTCATAGATTTACAGGATAGTGAAGGCCGTATTCAAATATTTGCTAAACAAGATGTAATAGGGGAAGATGAATATAAAGATTTAAGTCTTTTAGACTTAGGAGATATTATAGGTGTAAATGGAGAAGTATTTAGAACTAATGCAGGAGAGATATCTATTAGAGCTGAAAAAATCCTTATAATGTCTAAATCTTTACAAATCCTACCAGAGAAGTTCCATGGTTTGAAAGATCAAGATTTAAGATAGACAAAGATATGTAGATCTTATTGTAAATCCAGAAGTTAGAGAAACATTCTTGCTAAGAACAAAGATAATTAAAGGAGTAAGAGAATACCTAGATGAAAGAGGATTTATAGAAGTAGAAACACCTATATTAGGAACTGTAGCTGGTGGAGCAAATGCTAGACCTTTTGCTACACATCATAATACTTTGGATATAGATATGTATCTAAGGATAGCTAATGAACTTTACTTAAAAAGACTTATAGTTGGTGGATTTGAAAAAGTATATGAAATGGGAAGAATGTTTAGAAATGAAGGG
>CAZIII010000116.1:5492-6667 GCA_964539425.1 uncultured Tissierellaceae bacterium
ATCAAGCCTATGTAGATTATGAAGAAATGATGAGATTAACTGAAAATCTTTTTGCCTATGTAGCAGAAAAAGCTTTAGGAACAACTAAGATTAATTACCAAGGTGTTGAATTAGAATTGTCACCTCCATGGAGAAGATTAGATATGGCTGATGCAGTAAAAGAATTTACAGGAGTAGATTTCTCTACTATAAATACTGATGAAGAAGCTATAGCTGTTGCTAAGGCCAAAGGACTTGAGATTAAACCTGGTATGACAAGAGGACATATTATATCAGAGATGTTTGAAGAATTCTGCGAACAACATTTAATTCAGCCTACATTTATAACAGGACATCCTGTTGAAATATCACCACTTGCAAAGCGAAATCCAGATGATCCAAGAAAGACTAATAGATTTGAAGCATTTATCAATACATGGGAATTAGCAAATGCATTCTCAGAATTAAATGATCCAATAGATCAAAGACAAAGGTTTGAAGACCAAGTTAAACAAAAAGATTTGGGAGACGATGAAGCACATCCAATGGATACAGATTTCCTAAATGCAATTGAAGTAGGACTTCCACCTACTGGTGGACTTGGAATAGGTATAGATAGAATGGTAATACTTCTTACCAATCAACCAAGCATAAGAGATATACTACTATTCCCGACAATGAAGCCTATAGAAGAATAAAAACAAGTGAATATAACTAATGCATAGGCGGCCTTTGGCTGCCTTTGTCATTTAATTATAAGAAATAAAAACTTTTTCAAAAAAAGTATTGACTTTAGTTGCAAAAAATAGTATTATAGTAAAAGTTGGCTGAGACATTAAACAAAACAAATCGAAAAAACGATTTAAAAAAGTTTAAAAAACAGTTGACAGCAAATGAAAAATTTGCTATACTAAACAAGTCGCCTCGTGAGGGACGACGATGAACCTAGATAACTAAACAGTGTGAGAAACTTTGAATTAGAAATAAAGAAACACATGAATGAAGTCAGCAAAAATAATGAGCTAGACAAACTTTTAAATGAGAGTTTGATCCTGGCTCAGGACGAACGCTGGCGGCGTGCCTAACACATGCAAGTCGAGCGAAGTTTTTAAATTTGATCCCTTCGGGGTGACGATTTAATTATCTTAGCGGCGGACGGGTGAGTAACGCGTGAGAAACCTGCCTTTCACAAAGGG
>CAZIII010000117.1:0-2712 GCA_964539425.1 uncultured Tissierellaceae bacterium
TGCAATAATATATTCATCATAGATGAAGGTAAGGAAATTGCCTATGGAACTAAGAAGACGGTAAAATCTATGATTAGTAATAATAATAAAGTAAGTTTAAAGGTGGAAAACATAAATAAAGATTTAATATCCAGTATCAAAGATTTAAATGGTATTATTGATTGCTCTGACTCCCATGATGAAATCAATTTATTGGTAGAAGGAGATAAGTTTAGACTTGAGCCATTACTAAAAATACTTGAAACTAACAATTCTACTATAAAGAGCATTAATGTTGATGAACCAAATCTAGAAGAAGTATTCTTAGCCTTAACTGGCAAGAAACTAAGGGATTAGGTGATATTATGAAATTATTAGCATGGTTAAAGGTATCTTTAAAGGGAATAATAAAGGAATTTCCAGCATTTGTATTATCCTATGCAATGTATCCACTTATACTTGCCCTAGTAATGGGTTATGTACAACAAGATATGTTTACTCCAACAATAAACGACCCCATATTTTCTGTGGTAATCGTAGATGAAGATAATACAAAAGAATCTCAAGGATTAGTCTCATTCCTAAATAGTGAAGAGATATCACAAGTTATGACAATTGTTTCAGATGATAATGAGAAATTCGATTATACTCTTAGGATCTCAAAGGGATATAAAGATAGTTTACTAGGTAATAGCAGAGCTACAGTAAAAGTAGAAGCTGAGGAAAAATCCTCTACCACCATGGGAAATGTATTAGTTAATATAGTTGATAAATATAATATGGAAATTAGTCAAGGAATGCTCATAAGTAAAAACATAGAGAATACGTCTCTAACACCTGAAGAAAAAGACAAATTAGTGGAAGAAGTCTATACAATATTAACTGAAGTATATGATACTGATTCTATTGAGAATAATATTTACAGTGTAAGAAAAAGTCTAGACTCATTTGAATATTTCTCAGTAACCTTCTTGAGTTTTGGTTTTATTATCTTTGTTATGGCTATTATAGCTTCAGATGCAATAGAGAAGGAAAATGGTCTGCGTAATAGGATAATGTCCACTTCTATCACTAGATTTCAATATTTTAATTATGGATTAGTGTCAAATTATTTTACAATGATTGTAATAAACTCTCTTTACATCGGTGTTTATAGATTAAGTGGTCTATCCTTTCAGGGCCCCTTACCTCTATTAATGCTAATTATTCTAATACAAAGCCTTTTGATTACAACAATAGGTACTTTAATTTCCACATTATTTAAAAAGAAATACGGTTTACCTTTAGTACAGATATTTTTAATCTTCCAAATGATACTTGGTGGAATGATAGGACCTCTAGACAAATGGACTGGAAATCCACTATTTGAATTTTTCTCTAAATATAAACCAGATATATTAATAAGCAATACTTGGAGAAATTATATACTAAATGGTAATTTATCATCAATGTCAAACTATCTTTTAATTATGATTGGGATATCATTGGGATTATATTTGATAAATCTATTGGCTGTAAGTATGAAATGGGGTGTAAAGGAATGAATCTAATTCAATTAATTATGGTAAATATAAAAAGAATGTTAAAAGATCCTTCTAAAATTGGGTTTATGTTTATAATGCCTATACTTGTAATCTTATTTGTAAGTTTTTTAGAATCTGGGGATAATCACCAATCTAGTGTTGGTTCAAATGCAACTGTAGCAATCAACATTGAAGATAGAGGGGATTTATGGGAAAAATTCTATGTTTCAGCATCAAAATCTCAATGGATATTTATAAATGAAAAGGAAAAGGCCTTGGAACTCCTTGAAACTAATGAAGTCTCTGTAGTATATAATGTTCCTGCAGATTTTTCTGAGAAAATAAACAAGTATGAAAAACCAATTATAGAATCCTATAAAAGAGAAGAGGGAAATGTAACAATCCCTATGGAATTAGATATTAACAATAAGATAAATGAATTTATCAAGGAAAAGTTACTTGTTGATAAAGGAATTATTTCAAGTGGAGATGATTTGTTTGTTCTTAAAACTGAAACCCTGTTTGAAAGAAATAACAAAGTAGTAACTGGTGATATGCATTCAGTTACCACACTTCTTATATACTTTATTATACTAGGAGCATCTCCCATTGTCATAGAACTTGTAGGATTGAAGAAAAACAATATAATATCTAGATCAATTACTACACCAAATAAAAGCTCTGTAATACTAGGAAGCGTAGCTATCTCATTCTTAATTTTCCAGGTTAGTGTAAATATAGTAGTGCTTTTATTAGGTCAAATCGTGCTTGGATACGACATCGTAAGTTTTTACATTGTTTTTATTAATATAGTTTTAGCCAGTTTATTTTCAATTACCTTATCTTTGGCTATGACTAGACTTTTCCAAAATGAAGGAGTTGCAAACTTAATCACAGCTTTAATTGCCATGTTAACTCTATTTCTATCTATGTATGGCCAAGATGGAGTATATCAAAATGTACCACAATTCCTAAAGAATATAGGAAGATTTACTCCACAATATTGGATTTTCGATAGTTTAGAAAAGTCCCTTATATATCCAAATGTATTTATAGTATTGTTGATAATACTAGCATTATTCACTGCGGGAAGCTATAAATTGAAGGATTTTGTAAGAAAATAAAAAACAGGAAGATAGGTCTCCCTATCTTCCTTAATTGTTTTCTCTTATGTTTCCTAATACTTCAACCATTTGTTCATAAGTCATCA
>CAZIII010000117.1:2812-6608 GCA_964539425.1 uncultured Tissierellaceae bacterium
GCTCCTATCAAAATCCCTTCTTCATCTACAAAATATGAGTTTGGTAAACCATTTACTAAGTAGGTCTCGGCTATTTTCCCTTCTAAGTCTAAGGCTACTGCAAAGCTATATTCCCCATCTTCCATATATTTTTTAACAGTATCCTTATCTTCATTTACATTAACTGCTAATACTAATAAATCATCATTTTCATTATCTAATTTTTGTAGATCTGGCATTTCTACATCACACCAAGTACACCAAGTTGCCCAGAAATTTATTAGAACTATTTTTCCTCTAAAGTCTGAAAGGGATATATCTTCTCCCTCTAGGTTTGTAAGAGTAAAATCAGGAGATTCCTTTCCAGATGCTATAATAGGTTCTGCTTTCACCGTTTCTTCAGTTTCTTCAATTTCATTACCTTCATCTTCTACTATAATATTATCCTTAGGTGGATTATCATCGGTTTTATCAAGGGTGCATCCTGTACTGAATAATGCTATAGCTAGAATTATCAATATTATCTTTTTCATCATTTTCTCTCCTTTATAATAAAAACTTACTAATATCCATCATCTTATTAAAAAACACAAGAATACCGAATATTACCATAATCATACCGCTTATTATTGGAACATATTTAAAGAATTTTTCTGCCTTATCTATGAATTTTGTAAATACATTTATAAATAAAGCTGTTAATATAAATGGTATTGCCATTCCTATGGAATAAATCAACAATAGATAAACTCCCTTAGAAACTGTATCAGCTCCTCCCGCATACATTAATATGGCTCCAAGGACGGGACCAAAGCATGGAGTCCATCCAGCAGCAAATGCCATTCCCATTAAAATTGAACTAAACCAATTGGTAATCTTTTTAGGTGCTTTCATTCTTCTTTCCATATTCAAAAATCTCAATTTTATTATACCCATCATACTCAAACCAAAAATGATTATTATTGCTCCACTAATCTTAGAAAACAAAACCTTATTTCTGATAAATGTTCTACCTAAGAAACTAGCTGATGTACCCATTATCACAAAAATAATTGTAAATCCTATTACAAATCCCATTGTCCTTGTTAATGCAAATAATCTTCTTTTCTCAAGTTCCTCCTCCATAGATACTCCCGTGATATACATTATGTATACTGGTATCAATGGAAGTATACAAGGTGAAAAAAAAGATAGAAATCCTGCTCCAAAAGCTACTGGTATTGAAATATTTATCCAATTCATAGTAATCCTCCTAATATTTAACGCTTTTACTAACTAGTTTATTCTTTTAATAAACTTCTAATACTTTTTACCCAAGATTCAGAAAAAATCACTTTATATACCCCCCTACCCTATTATGCACTATCTTTAGTTTGAAATCAACAGTTAATTATAGTATGATTTATTTATACTATCATCCAAGGAGGTAATGAATTGAATAAAGATCGTCTTATAAGGCAGTTTTTAGATTATGTAAAAATTGAAAGTCCAAGCTATAAAGAGGGAAACTTTGCTAAGATATTAAAAGAGGATTTAGAAAAAATAGGATTTGAAGTAATGGTTGATAATTCAGGAAAAGAGGCAGGATCTGATACTGGTAATCTTATAGGTTACTTAAAAGGAAATAAAGAAGTAGAGCCTATTATGTTTTGTGCCCATATGGATACTGTGACTCCATGTGAAAATATTGAGCCTATTATTGAAGATGGCGTAATTAAGTCTCAAGGAAATACAATTCTTTCAGCAGATGATAAGGCTGGAATAGTTTCTATACTTGAAGGTATTAGATATATAAAGGAAAATAATATTCCCCACGGGGATATAGAAGTAGTCTTCACTATTTGTGAAGAGGTTGGTCTATATGGATCAAAATACTTAGATTACTCTAAAATTAAATCTAAAATGCTCTTTGTTTTAGATGCCAGTGGTGAAATAGGCGGGGTAAATGTCCAAGGTCCTGCTCAAGCTCAAATTCACGCCAAATTCCATGGGAAAGCCGCACATGCTGGTCTTAGCCCTGAGAAAGGTATTAGTGCTATACAAGTGGCAGCTAGGGCAATAGACAGTATGAGTCTCCTTAGAATTGATGAGGAAACAACTGCAAATGTTGGAACCATAAAGGGTGGATTAGCTACCAATATTGTGGCTGATTATGTAGAAGTTGAGTTTGAATCTCGTAGCTTAAGTGAAGAAAAATTAAATAAACAAGTAAAGCATATGGTATATACCTTATCTAAAGCAGCTAAGGACTTTGATGCTAAGGTAGATATAGTTGTAGAAAATTCTTATCCTACTTTTAAATTAGATGAAAATGAGCCTATATTAAAAATCATAGAAAAGGCTATGAACAAAGTAGATGTTTCTTATATGCCAAAGCCTACTGGAGGTGGCTCTGACACCAACATCTTCAATGGCAAGGGATTAAAGGCTGCTACCCTTGGTATTGGAATGTTCAACGCCCATAGCGTAAATGAATATATTGCTGTTGATGATATTGTTAAAACCTCAGCATTAGTTGCTGCAATAATTGAAAGTATTTAACAAAGAAGCTTCGAATAATTTCGAAGCTTCTTATATGTTAATCAACTCTAGCATGTGCTATTCTACTGGCTGCTGCTGCTGCGACTGCTGCTACTAAATCGTCTAAGAAAGTATGGACTTTTCCACCTTTCATTTCATCTAATTTCTTTAATATTCCAATTTTTTCTTTATCAAGGTAACCATAATTAGTCAACCCTATTGATCCATATAAATTGACTATAGATAATGGAATTATTTCATCTATGCCAAATAATCCTTCGTCTGATTCTACAATACTTTGAAGTGGCTCTGGTAATTCTTTTCTTTCCGCTATTTCATCCAAAGCAATACCTGTTAGTATGGCATGAATTGTTTCTCTCTTTGCAAGAACTGCCTTAATATTTTCTAAGCATATTTCCATAGTAATATCAGGATAATACTTCCCTTGCAATATCATTACAAGTTCTCCTATATCTTCTAAAGTTACACCTCTATTATTTAGCATAGCTATTGTCTCAGCATGCAATTCTTTCATGTTATATTTATATTTTCCCATTTCTTTCCCTCCATTTCTATGTCATGAGTATATCTCATATTCTACAATATATTATCTATACCCATTTTAGGTTTATATAATTTATACATTAAACCTAAATTCAATTATATCTCCATCGTCTACAATATATTCCTTGCCTTCCAATGTGACTAGACCTTTTTCCTTAGCCTTTACCATGGATCCATATTCCTTTAAATGGACAAACTTACATACTTCTGCCCTAATAAATCCTTTTTCTATATCTGAATGTATCTTTCCTGCAGCCATCTTGGCTATGGTGTCTTTCCTTATTGTCCAGGCTCTTACTTCATCCTTACCTGCCGTAAGGAAAGAAATTAATCCTAAATAATCATAGGCTGTTTTTGCCAATAGGTCAATTCCTGATTCTGTAATACCTAATTCTTCTATGAACATTTCCCTATCTTCTGGTTCTAGCTCTGTAATCTCTAGTTCAGTCTTGATGCAAAGTTCAATCAAAGGTGTACTTACATTTTGTGCAAATTCTGTTAATGATTTCTTTCCAGGATAGTCTTTATCCATTAATTGATTTTCATCTATATTTGCTACTAAAATAATCGGTTTTTCTGATAGAAATTGAAATGTCTTTAGTATATCTTTTTCTTCTTCACTAAGGTCTATATTGTGTATTAAAAGTCCATTTTCTAATCCTTCTCTACATTTCTTCAATACTTCTAGTTCTTCTTGATTCTCTTTAGTTGACTTTTTAGATGTTTCTATTCG
>CAZIII010000118.1:0-6521 GCA_964539425.1 uncultured Tissierellaceae bacterium
AAAATCACTGGTATGTCTTTCAGCACAGGTGTAGGCTTAGCAATTGCCTTATCTCTAGATATCTTGAGCATTTCATCTACAGAATTGACTATTAACTTTTCATCGTAGTCTGAAAAAAGAATATCTTCATAAAGCTCTACTTCTTCTCCCTCTTCTTTCCAGTTTGTAATAAACTCAAGCTCCCCTCTGTAGGTTTCATAAGCTACATTTACACCTTGTGAGTTGAGTATTCTCACATTTACCTTATCTAAGAAAAGTTCTGCAGAATTAATCCCCCCATTTTCGTATCTATCAGCTCGGAAGATTTCTTCTGTGAGTTTAGGTATCCAGTTTGACATAGAATCCTTCTTAAAACGATTTTCAACTATTTCTTGTTCTTCTACTACAGGCTCTACTAATGGGTAGTATTTATTTTTTACAAATCCTGCAGCATAAATAGCATCCCTTATTGCTATTTTTATTTCTTCTTCATTCATAGTAGGATGAATTGCAGTAGTAGATGAGCCCCTATACTTCTTGCCATCTTCTTCAAAATCCTTATAGACAGTAAGATTTATATGGTGTACATTCTTAGCTCTATTCATATCAAGTTCTTTTTTTATAAAGAATAATTCCTTTGATTCTACTATTTTCTCATTTATCTTCCAGCCATGTATTCCATCTATATTTGATAATATCCCTTTTATTTTCTCTAGCATTATCCCAACCTCACTTTTGCCTTAATGTATGGACCACCATCAGATACCTTGACCCATTCCTTGTAACCCTTTCCACATTCTCCACCAGCATGTATTTTGACATCTTCAGATAACATAGATATGGATTTTAGTAGATCTGGTACATAACCAGTCATAATAACTGGTGACATGATATTTCCTGTAAGCTCTCCATCCTTTATTTCTTTTGCTACAAGAATCATGCATTGTATTCCCCAATTCTTAGGATCTTCCATACCGCTTAAGACAGTTTCTAAAAGATAACCCTTTTTTATTGAAGCAATCATGTCCTCTAGCTTGTCATTTCCTCCTTCAAAGAAAGTATTAGTCATCCTAGCATAGGCCTTTCTCTCAAAGGATTGTCTTTTACCATTGCCAGTAGGTTTAGTTCCAAGTCTCAAGGCAGAAAGCAAATCTGATATTCCAGTTTCAAGAATCCCTTTGTCTATTACCAAGGTATCAGTTCCAAGTATACCCTCATCATCAAACAAATAGGATGAGATATTTTCTACAGCAGCTGCCCCATCATGCATACTTACTAGACCTGAAGCTATTTCTTTACCAATATACTCTGCAGCCTTTGCACGATTTTTAACAAACATATCCATTTCAACACCATGACCAAAGGCTTCGTGAGCAATTAACCCTGATATTTCTGGTGAACAAATAACATCATATTCTCCAGGGATAATTCTTTTGGCATCTAAAAGTTTTTCTGCATAGGAAACTACTCCCTTTGCCTTTTCTTCAAGCTCATCAAGAAGCTCAACACCTTTTAGACCTGATGCCCCCACATAATAATATTTTGTATTATCATCCCTTCTCACTATAGCTGTAAGAGTACCTTCACTGTATATATATGATTGCTCTAGCTCTTTATTTTGAGAAATAAACACTTTTGATACATGACAATCCTCATAGTATACATAAAAATCCACTAATAGATCTGAATATGTAAAGGCCTCATCCATAATTCTAGTCATTCTCTTAATTTTTTCCTCTGCACTTACTTCTTCAGGAAGTATTTCTACCTCTTTAAAATGCTTGTCTATAACCTTATCCTCTTCCATGACTGGATAACTACTTAGCTTTATATCTGAAGCCTTGAGTTTGTTAATATCATCATTTATCTTATCCTTTATGTCTTTGCATAAGGAATCCAAACCTTCAAGTGACAACTCATTAAAGGAATACTCAGAATAGTTATATCCATTATGAAGCCTAACTACAAAACCCCTCTCACCACCTGATGAATCGTTTATACTTGCTCCTGTCTTATAAACTGAGTAACTCTTGCCTCTCACATCAGTTCCTAAAACTGATACATACTTAAAATCTTTTGAAAGGATTACTACTAATTCTCTTAGTATATCTTTTTGATTTATTAGATACTTTGACATTGAAACCCGCATACTGCACCTCCTTGTTGTATTTGCATTAAATCTTCCTCATAATTAAAGTTAGTAAGACCTATTTATTATATTCTACAAAAGTTTCCGAACTCCTTCTTTTATATATAATCATTTCAAACA
This sequence comes from uncultured Tissierellaceae bacterium, assembly GCA_964539425.1. GTDB lineage: Bacteria > Bacillota > Clostridia > Tissierellales > Tissierellaceae > JAVKTS01. The sequence goes on from CAZIII010000118.1 coordinate 2,249, forward strand.
ATAGATTATCATCATAAATTGTTTTACCCCATTCATTATCATGATACTCAATGTCTAAATCTTTTTTTGCCCAAGGATACCTCTCCATTACTTAAATAACCATCTTAGACTTGAATGTATGTTCGAAAGCATATATAATATAAAATACCATCTTTCAACTACTATAAGCCAGGACATACATCTAAGGAGGAGTTTTATGACAGGAAAAACACATATGGCTATAGGAATCGTAGCAGCATTAACTATTTCTGTAGGGCAACCCATAGAAAATCAACTGGTATTGGTAGCAGCTTCTGTCATTGGCTCTTTAATACCAGATTTAGATCATCCTAAAGCTAAGTTAAATCAAAAACTATTGATTATTAAAAATGAAATATATAGGGTATTGTTTTATTTATCTTTAGCTACTGGATTCATCTACTTATATTTTCTGACAGAAAATAATATATTTGGTCTTTTAGGCATAGTGACCCTATTCATCGGACTATCAAGTCACAGAGGTTTTACTCATAGCATTATAGGTTTTCTGGCAGTTTCATATATGGTCAAATTAGCTACAGTAAAATATAATTTGTCTCTTGTATATTCTGGGTTCATTATAGGATATGTCTTACATCTATTAGCCGACTTTTTTACAATAAAAGGTGTGAGGTTATTTTTTCCTCTAAAAACAAACATTTCATCTCCAATAATAATTAAGCCTAATAGTGAATTTGAAAATATACTTTTCGTATTGTTAACCATATATTCAATATTTCTGCTATATAACTTTATAAAAATATAGTTATATAGCAGAAATACAAGATGCAATTACCTCATATCACATAAAATGAAAATAGTTCACAGTAAAATAGGATAGATTAACCTATCCTATTTTACTTATATATGTCTCCTCTAGTATCTATCTTTATTACCTTTATGCAGTCCTTATCCAAATAGCTATAAATTATTTTATACTTCCCAACTCTAAGCCTAAACAATATAGGTACATTATTTCCTTCCAATCTCTTTATGTCACCTAAGGGGATATCTTCTATTGCTTTAATTATTCTTAAACCTGTCTTCTTATCATATGACTCTAGTGATTTTTTCGAGTCTTTTGAATAGATGGTCTCAATCATTTTCTTTATCCAGTATCGTCTTTTTTACTTCATCAGAACTGTACCATTCATCTTCTTCTAATATTCTTATTATTTCTTTTTCATCACTTGATTCAAGCAATAGTATTGGTTCTTCTTCTTCTTTAATAAACCTAATAAAGCTAATTACTTTTCCCAGCTTTTCTTCTGATAAATCATTCATTAAATCTAAAATTATTTTTTTGGAGATAGCCATCTTAAACACTCCCTTACAGATATTATTATAATTATATCATGTTTTAAATTAATCCATCCTATTTTATAATTCTAATCCATTTAATATATCTCTTAACTGCTTTATCTCCTCAGCATTTAATGTAACACCTTTGCCCATCTTAATGTGCTCTGGATCCCATTCTCTTATATCATATTTTGCAGGATAATTATTCCAAGATACAAGATTTATCTCCTTAGTCCAGCCCTTTGCTGATTCTGATAATACTCCTAAGTTTTTTGTTATTTCATATTTTATTTCTGCCATTGTTTGGCCTCCTTTAGTTTAATTTTTAGTACTATAGTATTTTTGTTTAGGACTCCTTGGTTTGTCTGGTATAGTAAGTTTAATGGTCCCTTTTTTAATCAGTGGATTTAGAATCTTTTTTCTAAAATGCTCTCTATCCTTTATATCAATAAATTCTTGCATTTCATTTCTAGACCTAGGTTCAATACAAAACTCAATCAAGGCTTTCATCCTTTCATCATCTTGCGGGGTAACTTGCGGGGTAACTTGCGGGGTAATCGAATTTTCAGAAGCTTTGAAGATAATCTTAAATATTTCATCTTCTATAATTTGAGGTTCATACCCGAAATAAGCCTTGCCATATTTGTGGATATTTCTAACTCCAGAACCCAGCTCATCAACCAATCCGATTTCCTTAAAAAACTTCGCGATTGTTGGATTTTTAGGGAATGGCGAGAAGTTATTAGGGTCTATAACACCGTATCCATGTGGTTTGTTTGCATTTTCAGTTGATATACTATCTAATCCAATAATTAGTTTAGCAGGATAAGCATTAGCATAATTACGATGAATTAGTATATTTGATATAACTTCTCTAAATATCTTATCTCTAATACTAATTCTTACATCTCCTTCCAGGTAAAATATATCCGGCAAGTGTTTGTTTACAAAAGCTAGTAATCTATCATAACTCTCAATAAGATTTGTTCTTATATCATCCCTATCATCATATCTGTCTAAATTTATTTTTCTAAGAATGGCATCAGTTTTATGATAAGGTAAGATGGACAGAAGTACCTGATCTTTCCCTAAAAGAAGCACAGATGCTAAATTAAAACCTTCTATCTTGTTTTTATAATCATATCCATAAAGTCCCGCACTTTTTAATAATTCTAAATCATCCATACTACTCCAAGGATGATTAGATATCCTTAAAGATGCTACCTTCCTTGCTTTATCTATTAAATCTTTTCTAAGATCATCTAATGTAACATAAGGAAATACTGTGTTCTCAAAATATGTACTTTCCTTTCTTTGGTACATAGCTGCCACCTGTGAAGTATAATCAGTAATATTAATATCGCCATCTTGATTTCTATCAAATATTTTACCATTACATCTATGGACCTGAGAACTTTCGGGGACAAAAATATAAAGAATCTTTTTGCCATGAACTAATATTTCTTCAATATGTAAATAATATGTTGGATTTATTTTATTAGGATTATTCATTGAAGTAATAAATTCCTTTTTAATTTTATCAATAAAAGATTCTTCAATACCTATAATTTCTCCATCATCCTTAACTCCTAAAAGTATTTCTCCCCCGCTACGATTCAAAAATGCACATACCGTTTCATATATGTCCTTATTTAATTTAGTTTTGCTTTCTTTGAATTCAACTTTTATCCCTTCACCTTGATTTAATATATGTCTAACTTTCTCAATCATAAATTTCACCTCTTTTCCTAGTTTTAGATATGTTTGTTTCTAACTCACTGGATATTTTATGGCATTCTTCTTTAATTTATCCTCTATAGCAACAGTTATATCAATATCTAATTGATTAGCTAGTGACATACAATATATAATCACATCTGAAAGTTCTTCCTTTAGATGGGTACTTTCACTGGAGTTATTTACATCCCATGCCTCTTCTTCTCTCATCCACTGGAATATTTCCATTAGTTCACTAGCCTCTATAGCTATACTCATGGAGAGATTCTTTGGATTATGGAACTGCTTCCAGTTCCTGTCTGCAACGAATTTGGCAATTTTATCTTTTAATTGTTGAATGTTTGTTGTTTGGTCGGTCATAGTGGACTCCTCTCGCTTATATGCTCTATTTTATATTTTGATTTTTCCTATAACATATTGAATCATAAGTATTACTTTGCTAAGTTTTATTATTACAAATTTTCATTATTTAAATATTATTTCTATTATTTATTAGTCATCAAATTATATTTCTCTACTATCCTTTCTGCGACATTCATATTTTTCATATCATTAACAGTATAAAAGGTTGTCCTATTTGGTATTAATCCTAAAATAATTAATGCTACCGAAGAAGCTGTTGGCCAATAGGTTACTATATTTTTCCCTCTTGATAAGTGCTTTAATTTATTGGCTACTACTATATATCCACCATCATTTCTTTTTTCAATAACAACATCTAATTGCTCTACTGCATCTAATATATATCTTATCATTTGATCTGAAGTCCCATTACCCATAGGTTTATTCTTTGCTATGGATATTGATGACTTAATATTAGTTGTTTTATTTACTTCTTGTTTTGGTGTCTTATTTTCTTGTGATGAAGGGTTTGAAACATAATATCCTGAACCATAGTTTACTAAAACTTGGTCTATATATATGACTTTTTTCCCTGTAACTTTTGCAATATATTCAACGGCTGTTATACATTCCAAATCGTTTTTTAATAACAAATTATATTCTTTAGTTAATACTTCTTTTACTCTTTGGTCTGGTTTTACAGTATCAGCTCCAAAATTCATTCTAAGATGCTGAAAGGTTGCTATTCCTATGCCTTTTATCTTTCCTATTGGGTTCTTATCAAAATCAAAGTGATTTGACCCAATTGCCCATTTGTTCATTACTTCATAATCATCCTTAATGCCTGTCCTTATTTTTAATACATCTATAGTTT
>CAZIII010000119.1:0-6497 GCA_964539425.1 uncultured Tissierellaceae bacterium
TGCAAAGAGATGCTAATAGGATATTTGGTTATTCAGCAAAAGAGACTCTATCTATTATGCAAAGATTATATGAAAATCATAAGATATTAACCTACCCTAGGACAGATTCTAGATATATATCTGATGACGTTGTTGGGACATTAAAGGACAGATTAAAAGCTTGTGGAGTAAGCCAATATCAAAAGGTAGCAACAAAGATAATGAATTCACCAATCAAGGCAAATAAATCATTTGTAGATAACTCTAAGGTAACGGATCACCATGCAATTATACCTACTGAGCAAAGAGTATCCTTATCAGAACTAAATGATAATGAAAGAAAGATATATGATCTAGTAGTTAAAAGATTTCTATCAGTACTTTATCTTCCATTTGAATATGAACAAACAACAATAAAGGCTAAAATAGGTGATGAAAACTTTATAGCCAAAGGTAAAAGAATTATATCAGCAGGTTGGAAAGAGGTTTATTCAAATAATTATCATGATGAAGATGAAGAGGATAATGATGACCAAAGTCTTCCTCTAATCAGTAAAGGAGATATACTAAAAGTAGTATCGTTAGTTCAAACAACTGGAAAGACTAAGCCACCAGCACCATTTAACGAAGGGTCTCTTCTACAAGCCATGGAAAATCCTGCAAAATATATGTCCAATGAAAGCAAAACTTTAATTAAGATAATTGGTGAGACTGGTGGTATTGGTACAGTAGCCACTAGGGCAGATATAATAGAAAAACTATTTAACACATTTTTATTAGAGAAAAATGGCAAGGATATATTTATTACTTCAAAGGGAAAACAGTTATTAGAACTAGTACCAGAGGAGTTAAAATCTCCAGCACTTACTGCAGAGTGGGAACAAAAGCTTGGGCTTATTGCTCAAGGAAAGTTAAATAAAAAGTCTTTTACAAACGAAATGAGAGAATACTCAAAGACCGTAGTTAAAGAGATTAAAAACAGCCAAGAAACATTTAGACATGATAATATGACTAGAAATAAATGTCCTGAGTGCGGAAAGTTCATGTTAGAGGTCAAAGGTAAAAAAGGTAAAATGTATGTATGTCAAGATAGAGAATGTGGATATAGGAAAAATATCTCCAGAGAAACAAATGCAAGATGTCCAAATTGTAAAAAGAAAATGGAGATGAGAGGTGAAGGGGACGGCCAAATGTTTGCTTGTTCCTGTGGATATAGGGAAAAACTTTCTACCTTCAATGAAAGAAGATCGAAAGAAAAAAGTAATGTATCTAAGAAAGATGTTGCAAATTATTTAAAAGATCAAAAGAAGTCAAAAACTCAGCCTCTAAATACTGATTTAGCAGATGCATTATCAAAATTCAAGTTTTAATATAGTAGCACACTAAAAAGCTAAAACCGTTAAATAGAATAACATAAATAATTTTAAAATATGACATAATACCCTTCCATATTGGATAAATATTTGTTACAATAGGGTTGATAAATATTTACTTGATAATATATTACGGAGGGATGTAAATGTCAACAATATCAAATTATAGCAGAAAAGATATAATTAAGAATAATCATATCTTTTCTGCTATACGCACTACAGTTGAATCTGCTTTTTACGGTAACAATGTAGTTAAGGTTTCTTCTTTATCAGAAGCTTATAAATTAGCTAAGGATTCACCAGGTACTATAATAACGGATATGCCTGTATATAGACCAACTGAATTAGGATTAGATGAAGATTCAAAAATATTACTATTTAATGATGGGGAAATAACTGGCCGTTTTGCAGGGGCTAGGGTTATTATTGGCGAAAATAATGTTGATGCAGGAAAATATGCAGGGATTTCTAGAGAAGCTGTTTTCCACACAAGACATAAGAAATTATATCATGCCCAAGTAGTTATAGGACTTGATAAAGATTTTATGGTAAAAGCACATTTACTTATTCCAGAAGGATATGAAAATACAATGTATAGTTGGATGCTCAACTTTCAATATATAACAGAAGAGTACATAAAGATGTATAAGGATTCTGTGAAACTACCAGAAGGAGATATATACATATTGTCAGATCCAGATTATTTCCCTCCATCTCATCCGAATGGACTAGCTTTGTTTGATTCTGAAAATAATTGTGCCCTATTATGTGGTATGAGATATTTTGGAGAGCATAAAAAAGGTACATTGACTTTGGCTTGGGGAATTGCAAATAGAAATGGATTTGCATCATGTCATGGTGGTATTAAGAGATATAATTTCCCAGGGGATGAAAAATATACAATAGGTGTATTTGGACTTTCTGGTTCTGGAAAATCCACTTTAACCCATGCTAAACATGATGGAAAATATGATATTACAATATTACATGATGATGCATATGTAATTTCTACTGAAGATGGATCATCAGTGGCTCTAGAACCTTCATATTTTGATAAAACTCAAGATTATCCTACAGACCATCCTGCAAACAAATATTTAATTACAGTACAAAATTGTGGTGTAACTCTGGATGATGAAGGAAATAAGGTGATAGTAACAGAGGATATTAGAAATGGAAATGGTAGAGCTGTAAAATCCAAATTATGGGCAGAAAATAGAGTAAACAAAATAGACGAACCAGTAGATGCTATAGCTTGGTTGATGAAAGACGCTACATTACCTCCAGTGATTAAAATAAATAATCCTGTATTAGCTTCTGTAATGGGTGCAACTCTTGCAACTAAAAGATCTACTGCAGAAAGATTAGCTGAAAATGTAGATATAAATGCTTTAGTTATAGAACCATATGCTAATCCATTTAGAACGTATCCACTAGAAAATGATTATGAGAAATTCAAAGAGTTATTTGAAAATAGAAATGTAGAGTGTTATATATTCAATACAGGTCATTTTATAGATAAGAAAATACCAAAGGAAGTTACTTTAAAAGCATTGGAAGATATAGTAAATAAAAAAGCTGAATTTAAATCATTAGGAGATTTTGCTGATATTGAATATATTGAAATAGAAGGTTTTGTACCAGATATGGAATCTGTTGAATATCAAAAAATGTGGATAAACAGTATTAATTATAGAAAAGAATTTTTAAAGGAAATGGAAACATTTAAATGTGGAAGGGACAAGTTACCTGAAGAAACTTTGGAATCCCTTGAAAAGCTTGAAAAAGAAATATAAAATTAATGTTTATTTAAGAGCGAACTTTGTTCGCTCTTTATAATTGTTTTCAAAGAAAAGAGAAATAATTAAGATTTATCTTAAATACAGAATGAAACTTCCTCTACAATTATGTCATACTAAAAAATGAAGGAATTAGTGATATTTTGTAAATAGTTGAGATAATTTATTATTTTTGTGATAAAATAACAATATAAATAATAATAGAGGAAGTGAAGTATGATTAAACTCGGAAAAGTTCAAAAACTAAAAATTAAGAGATTTACATCCATAGGAGCTTATTTAAATATTGACGAAGAGTCAGATGACGATATATTATTACCTAAGTCTCAAATACCAGAAAGTCTTAATGTAGGAGATACAATAGAAGTAATGGTATATAATGATTCTAAGGATAGAATCATAGCTACAACTAATAGATCAAAGTTACAGGTTGGAGAGATGGGACATTTAATGGTAGTAAGTCAAACAAAAATAGGTTCATTCTTAGATTGGGGATTAGAAAAAGATTTATTCTTGCCTTTTAGCGAAACAGTAGGTTCAATTGAAAAAGGTAAGACATATCTAGTTGGAGTCTACTTAGATAAATCACAAAGAATATGTGCTACGATGAAGATAAAAGATATGCTGAGCATGGAATCACCATATAAGGAAAATGATAAAGTAAGTGGGACAATTTATAGCATCAATAGAGATATAGGTGCATTTGTAGCAGTAGATGATAAATATGATGGATTGATTCCTAAGAAAGAATTACTTGGAGCATATGAAGTTGGAGATACTATTGAAGCAAGAGTATCTAAGGTAAAAGATGATGGGAAATTGGATTTAAGCTTGAGGGACAGGAGCTATGTTCAAATGGATGAAGATTCAAAAGTGATATTAGCCAAATTAAAGGAGCAATCAGGCTTTTTGCCACTTAATGACAACAGCTCACCAGACGAAATTAAAAAGCAATTACACATGAGCAAATCAGGATTTAAAAGAGCGATAGGTAGGCTATATAAAGAAGGTATTATAGAAATTAAAGACAACGGTATTAAATTAAATAATTAATGAATGGAGAAGACAAAAATGATAAATACAATAAAAATCAATGTTGATACAGTAGAAATGATGTTATTCATCTGGCAATCAGTGGCAGAGAGAGAAAAAGTAGCAGAATCTTTTATGCTGGAAGTTGCAAATAAAAAAGAAATGGATTATTTATATGGAGAGGATTTCAATAAAGAATCTGTAAGAAAAGTATTATCTGCTATATCAAACAGAGAATTATTAAACAATCCAACTAAGAAAGAAAGTAGATTTTGGAACTACAACATGTGGATATTAGAAGACTTAGATAATATGAACAATATGGTTAAGCCTGTTAAGACATTAAATTTAGATAGTTTGAAAGAAAAATTAAGTGATTCTAATTTTAATGAGATTGAAATAATTTTCATACCAGGTCATGTTGATGAATATATAGTTGATGATAATAAATTAGTGATTAATTTCTTTAAGCTAATGGTAAATCCTATGGATAGTAATGATGTTAAGATCCTAGGAAAACCATTTAAAGAATATATAGAAGAAAAAGTATTAGAGATGGTAAAATAGTATACTAAACAAAAACAAATACCCTTTTTATAAAGGGTATTTGTTTTTAAGGGGTATATACTAATAAAAGCATTATATAGGAGGTAAATATGTCTAAGAATGTAGGAGATATAATAGAGGGAGAAATAATTGACTTTACACATGAAGGTAATGGAGTATTGAAGATTGACAATTTTGCTGTATTTGTAGCAGGTGGAATAATAGGTGATAAAGTAGCAGTAAAGATAGATGAAGTCAAAAAGAACTTTGCCATAGGATCAGTGATTAAGCTAATTAAACCTTCAAAGGATAGAGTAGGTAATAATTTTAGTAGTGGCAGTGGTGAGATTCCTTTGATTGAATACAAATATGAAAAGCAGCTTGAATGGAAGAAGAGTAAGGTAAAGATGGATCTTGTCAAATTTGCAGAGCTTTCTAATGTAACTATTAATGATACCATTGGTATGGATGACCCTTATAGATATAGAAACCATACTCAAATACCAGTGGGAAGTAGAAATGGTAAAGTTATCTTAGGATTTTATGTAAAAGGCAGCCATAATATAGTGGATATGGAAGGAAGCATATTACAACCAGAAATTGCTGATTTGATTTTAAGTATAATAAGGGAATGGATAAATAAATATGAAATAAAACCTTATGATAGAAGGGCTAATAAAGGTGTTTTGAGACATGTTGGAATTAGAACTAATGATAATAACCAAGCTATGGTAATTATTGTTACATCAACGGATAGCCTACCAAATAAAAATGAATTAATTAAAATGTTGAATAGTAAAATAAAAGGGATTACAAGCATCTATCAAAATATAAATAATTTACCATCAGCTCCTACATATGGGAGAAAGTATAAAAAACTCTATGGTGAAGATAGATTAATTGACCATCTAGGTGAATTCAAGTTCCATATATCTCCAGATTCTTTCTTTCAAGTGAATAGGAAGCAAGCAGAAGTATTATACAGTAAAGCTATGGAGTATCTAGAATTAAACAAGGATGATATTGTATTTGATATCTATAGTGGTATTGGTACTATTTCATTATTTATAGCAAATAAGGCAAGAAAAGTATATGGAATTGAATCAATAAAAGCAGCTATTGATGATGCGAAAGAAAACTCTAAGTTAAATAATGTCAACAATACTGAATTTATATTAGGTAAAGCTGAAGAGGTAATCCCAGATCTTATGGATAAAGGTACAAAATGCAATAAGATAGTATTAGATCCACCAAGAAAAGGTTGTGAGAAAGAAGTAATAGAAGCAATTGTTAAGATGTCGCCAGAAAAAATAGTCTATGTTTCATGTAACCCTACTACTATGGCTCGAGATCTGAAAGGACTACTAGAGAATGGATATAAGGTAATGGAAGTACAACCAGTAGACATGTTCCCTCATACAACCCACGTTGAGACCGTTGTGTTGATAGAGAAGAAATAGGTTGAAATCAAAAGGTTTCACGACTTTTATGTTAATAGTTAGGTGTATTTTATGTTCCCTCAGATGAAAGTTTGAGGGAATTTTTGCATAGGGGGGGTAAACAAATTGGCGTAATTAATGAGTTTCGCGGAATTGTTTTATTATAGATATAGTTTTTTTGTGTTAGCTTGTTCTTTTGAAAAATATCATTCATAATTAAATAGTTGTTATAAATATCTTTGAAAATTTCATATATGATGACATGAATATATTAGCTGATATCTACGAATAGGGTGATGTGGAAATGAAAGAGATTGGAATTGTTACCA
>CAZIII010000120.1:0-6480 GCA_964539425.1 uncultured Tissierellaceae bacterium
CATATTCCTAAAATGTAGTATAATAGAAGGTATAGAAAAATTTTTATTACGGCGGTGGAATATGCTAAAAATAACTGATAGAGTTTTATTGGAGAGAGTAGTTAATGTGGATACTTATAAAAAGGGTCTTGGCTATTATGAAACTGGTAGAGTCAGAGAGATAAGAACTACTCAGAAACATGATTACTTTGTTGCCAATGTTTACGGGAGCCAAAGATATGAGACAATAGTTAAATTTGATAGATATGGTGATATCACTGATACCCTATGTAACTGTCAAGCTTATGAAAAATATATGGGAGATTGTAAGCATATTGTTGCATTGTTAATGACCATAAGAGAATTTGATACTACAGGGAAATTAACACAGAAAAAAACTCAAGGAGACATTCAAAACATATTACATCACTATAGACATAAACAAAATTATGAACTTATAGAAGTAAATTTGGAAATAAATTATATTAATGAATTCGATGAGCCCTCCTTAGAGTTTAGAATAGGGGAAAATAAGCTATATGTGGTAAAGAATATGGCAAAGTTTATTTCAGATATAGCTGAAAATAAAACCATAGAATTTGGCAAGAACTTTACCTATTCCCCAAACAATTATAAGTTCAATGAAGTAGATAAGAAGATAATTGATTTTCTAATTTTATTACATGAAAATTATGATAGAAATCATTACGGTTATTATGGAAGCAGATGGGATAGTACATTTAGCGGGAAAAAAGTTAGATTAAGTCCCAAATCTTTAGAGAAGTTCTTTGATTTAGCTGCAGGTAGAAAATTCAATATGACTAATGGAAATAATCAGCTCAAGGATATTATGATTACTGATGAAAAGTTAGATTTGAATTTTAAAATACAGGAAGATAAAGATGATCTTATAATGAATATAGATGAAGAAGTGCCACTGGGACCTTTGACTACAGATGGGAGGTATTTCTTTTATAAAGATAAGGTATATAGACTATCTCAGGAGCAAATGAACGCCATAATGCCAATATATAATGAAATAATAAGTAAGGATCTAAAATCAATAAGGATAAAAAAAGAATTAAAAGAAGCCTTTGTATCAGAGGTTTTGGTAAACATTAAGAAGCATACAAAATTAAATTTAGATAAAAAACTTGAAGAATCAATATATAGTCCTCCCATGGAAGGACAGATATATTTTGATAGACAGGATGAAATTATTCTAGGTAAGGTAATATTTAATTACGGAGATATTGATATAAATCCATTTTCATCTAAAGACCAAAAGATATCTGATTTTGAGAGAATACTTCTCAGAGATCTTGATACAGAGAGAGAAATACTTAGCCTACTAGAGCTAGGAGATTTTAAGGTAGAAGATGGTGGATTTTACTTAGAGGAAGAAGAAGAAATATTTGATTTCATCAATGACATTATTCCCCAGTTACAAAAATATTGTGAGGTATATTACTCAGATAGCTTTAAGAGAATAGGGCTAATAAGTTCTGAAAGTATTGGGGGAGGTTTTAATTTAAGCAGTGATTTAGATATGCTAGAGTTTAATTTTGATATAGATGGTATAGATATTTCTGAATTAGGAGATGTATTTAAAGCTCTAAAGGAGAAAAAGAAATATTATAAACTTAAAAATGGTTCATTCCTATCCCTTGACAATAAGGAATTTGGTGATGTAGTAGATATGCTGGATTATCTAGATATTGATTCTTTAGATTTAAAGAATGGAAGCATCCAAATTCCAATGTTTAGAACGATGTACCTTGATAAGTTCATCAAGGATAGGGGAATTGATTTTATCAAGAGAAATGTTGACTTTAAAAAGCTAGTAAGGGATATAAATGAACCAGATGATATAGAGCACGAGTTACCTATGGAGCTGAAAGCAGATTTGAGGGATTATCAAAAGTTTGGATTCAAATGGTTGAAGACCTTGTCAAACTATGGATTTGGTGGAATCTTAGCTGATGAAATGGGATTAGGAAAGACTATTCAAATGATAGCTTTTTTATTATCAGAGAAGAAGGAAAAGGGTCAAGAGCCAAGCCTGGTAATCGTGCCAACATCCCTTGTATATAATTGGGAGGATGAGGTAAAAAGATTTGCACCATCCCTTAAAACTTTAGTTGTAGTAGGTACTAAGGAGGAAAGAAATAATCTTATAGATGATTTGGAAGACTATGATTTGGTAATTACTTCTTATCCATTGGTTAGGAAGGATGTTGAAGAATATAGAGCCTTTACTTTTAGACACTGTATATTGGATGAGGCTCAACATATTAAAAATCATGGTTCTCTCAATGCAAAATCTGTAAAGAATATAAATGCTAAGAAGTATTTTGCATTGACAGGTACACCTATGGAAAATTCTTTGTCAGAGCTTTGGTCAATATTTGATTTCCTAATGCCTGGATACTTACTCTCCCATGGAAAATTCAGTGAAAAGTTTGAAAAACCTATTGCTAGAGATCATGATAATGCAAAGTTGAAGGATTTAAATAATCATATCAAGCCATTTATATTGAGAAGGCTTAAGAAAGAAGTATTAAAAGAACTACCAGATAAAATTGAGCAAAAGATAGTAGTAGAGATGACTACAGAACAAAAGAAGCTATATCTAGCATATTTGCAGGCTATAAAAGGTGAATTAGATGATGAAATAAGCACTAAAGGATATAATAAATCCCAAATGATGATCCTTGCAGGACTAACTAGACTAAGACAGTTATGTTGTCATCCTGGTGTATTTGTAGAGGATTATAAGGGTGGCAGTGGAAAATTAGATTCCCTAGAAGAAATAGTCTCTGAAGCCATAGAAGGAGGCCATAGAATACTTGTTTTTTCTCAATTTACCACAATGTTAGGAAGAATAAGAGAACTTTTAGAAGCTAAGAAAATCCATTGTTTATACCTAGATGGAAGTACCCCAATAATGGAACGAGGAGATCTAGTTAGGGATTTCAATAGAGGTGTGGGAGATGTATTCTTGATTTCCTTAAAGGCTGGAGGAACTGGACTAAATCTTACTTCTGCGGATATGGTAATACATTTTGATCCATGGTGGAATCCAGCAGTTGAAGAACAAGCTACAGATAGAGCCCATAGAATTGGACAAGAAAATAGGGTTCAAGTAATAAAGTTGATAACTAAAGGAACCATAGAAGAAAAGATATTTCAGCTACAAGAAAAGAAAAAGGAAATGATAGATAAGGTAATTACAGAAGGTGAAACATTGATATCCAAACTATCTGAAGATGAGATAATGTCATTATTTGATATGTAATGATACAGTAGGACACTAGCTTTTAAGAAAAATTTCCTTAGTATTTTTATACTTAATGGAAGTTTTTCTAATTAAGTCTAAATGATGAAAATTCAGGTCATTAAGATTGCTTATTTATATTAAAAAATAGAGTCATATATTGGCTCTGTTTTTTTGTAGCTTCGTAATATAACTTGTATGTATTGGAAGAATATGGGATATGAAATATTTGTGGATTATTATACTATGTTTCACCAACATTTAATATAATACATGTTGACAGGTGACAGACATGAAACTACAAAATAATTTAGAATAGGACAAACTTCTTGTTCATTTTTATATAAAGTATGATAAAATATAATAGAATAGATAAGATTATTGGTCTTTCCGCCGATAAGGGCAAATCTAGTGAAAGTTAGAGACGCAAAACTATAGGGCCTTACTTGTAAAAGAGATGGTAGCCAGTTACCGAAAGGAGAGTTTTTTATGTTCAAAAAACATAGGGTGATACTTTTCATAATTATAATTTTATCACTATTTTCAACGGCAGCTCAGGCAGCTGAAGGATATATTGATAAATCTGGGATAAGTAGTGGAGTAATTAAAATAATTAATAATGGCAAAATTGGAGCAATAAGAGTTAGCAAAAATAGGACAAGCTATGACTATATATTAAAGGGAAGTGACAATATACCTCTACAGCTTGGAAATGGGTCTTACACTATATTAATATTAGAAAATGTGTTAGGAAACAAGTACAAGCAAATTGGGAAGGAAATAGTAGAACTAAAGTTATTAGATTCAAATGAGGTATATTTACAATCTATTCAGAAGGTCAATTGGGATGATGATATGGATGCAATGAAAATGGCAAAGGAATTAACTAAAAATCATAAGAATGATGTGGAAAAGATAGAAGCTATTTACAACTATATAATAAGCAATATAAGCTATGATTATGACAAGGTAACCAAGCTAGATTCAAATTATATACCGGAGATAGATGAAATATTAAAGGTGCAAACTGGAATATGTTATGACTATGCATCCCTATTTGCAGCCATGCTTAGATCTGTAGAAATACCTACTAAATTAATTATGGGATATAAAAATGATATTGTTGAATATCATGCATGGAATCAAGTATATCTAGGTCATACTGATGAGTGGGTCAATATAGATACAACTTATGATGCTATTATAAGAAAGAGAAACCTAGCTACTGCAATGATAAAAGACCAAAAGGAATATAAGATTGAAAAACAATATTAACTAAAAAGGGCTACACAATACATTAACATATACATTAACTACAAAGGACGAGGTGGAAGCAGTGAAAAGTATAAAAATTAAACTTATAGCATATTTTGGTGTAATAATTTTATTATCATCCCTAGCCATAGGCACTTTATCGTATTTTAGTGCTACAAAAGGAATGAGTGATATTCAATCACAGATGTTAGTGGACAAGTTAGAAGGAGATATAGCATCAGCAAACTACTATTTCAGTAGGTTTTATGGTGATATAAGTCTGGAGGGTGAGACCCTTTATGATTTTAGAGGTAGAGACATCCAAGGTAGACACAATATGGTAGATGCCGTATTGGAGGATTTAGGAGATGTAGCTACTATATTTGCAAGAGTAGGAGATGATTTCAAAAGCATATCATCAAATGTAATGCTAGACAATGAAGAAAGGGCAGTAGGTACTTTCCTTGGTACGGATAGTGCAGCATATGAAGGAGTAATGAATGGAGAAACCTATATAGGCCAAGCAAATATACTAGGAGAAGACTATTTTACTGCATATCAGCCAATCAAGAATACAGAAGAGGAAATTGTAGGGCTTCTTTTTGTAGGTACATCTATTACAGCATCCAATGAAGCTATTAAATCACATAGTAATAAACTAATCACATCTACGGTCTTAATTATTTGGATAAGTGTATTTATTGCTCTAGGCAGTGTTCTTCTAGTAGGGAGAAATATTAGTAATGCAATAATTAATGTATCTCAAGAGATAGAAAAATTATCAGGATATGATTTGACAATTGATAATAATAGTAAGTTGGAGAAAGTAGTAAATAGAAAAGATGAGATTGGTAAAATAGCCGGATCCGTTGTTAATTTACAAGAGAATTTGAGAAAATTAGTGAAAGATGTATTAGATACTTCTCATCAAGTGGCTTCTTCTTCTGAAGAGCTATCTGCTACATCGGAACAATCATCTTTAGCTTCGGAGGAAGTAGCTAGAGCCATAGATGAAATTGCCAAAGGGGCATCAGAGCAGGCAATAGATACAGAAAAAGCAGCTAGTAAAACAATAGAAATTGGTGAGTTAATAGATTTAAATGAAGGCAATGTAGCTGGATTAAATACTGCAGCAGAAGATATAGATAAGAGGAAAGAAGAAGGATTCTATATCTTACAAGAATTGGTTAAGAAAACTGAGGAAAGTGAAAAAGCTACAAAGCAGATATTTAATGTTATAAAAGGTACAAATGCAAATGCACAAAAGATTGAGGATGCTTCTTCCATGATACAAAGCATAGCAGACCAAACTAACTTACTTGCATTAAATGCTGCTATAGAGGCTGCTAGGGCAGGAGAGGCAGGTAGGGGATTTGCAGTAGTAGCTGAAGAGATTAGAAAACTAGCAGAGCAATCTAATGGATTCACTGAAGAAATAAAAGTAATTATTGATGAACTAAAAAATACTACAGAAGAATCCGTTTCCACTATGGAAAATGTAGGTAAGATAGTAGCTGAACAAGCTCAAGGTGTATTTGATACCAGAGAGAAATTTAAGATGATAGCCTTTGCTATTGAGACTGTTAAAAAAGGCGTAAAAACCATTGAGAGTTCAGAAAAAGAAATAATAAATAAGAAGGATGAATTATTAGATATAATTGAATCCTTATCTGCAATAGCAGAAGAAAATGCAGCAAGCACACAGGAATCATCCGCAGCAATAGAGGAGCAAACTGCAGGAATGGAAGAGATATCAAATTCCAGTGGCCAATTAGCTAGACTTGCTGAAGAATTAGATAACTTAGTAGAAAAATTTAAAATATAGATACAAAAAAGAGTAAGGGAAATGAACTGCCCCCCATAAGTTAGACCTAAAAATCTAACTTATGGGGGGCAGTTCAAATTTACACAAGCTTTTCTTTATTTATTTTTCAATAATTTAATTGCCTGTGTAACCTTTATAGGATTAC
>CAZIII010000121.1:0-6350 GCA_964539425.1 uncultured Tissierellaceae bacterium
TTTCAGCTGCTAATCCTGCTGATTCAGCTTCTGCTCCACCGATTAATACTAGCATGTTTTCTGCTCCGTATTTTTCAGAAAGATCTTTAACCCTCTTTTGATTTTCTAAGTCCATTGCACCTGCAGCCGTTCAGACAAAACACTCAGTTGCTGAAAATACTACTTCTGCAGGAGTGGTTTTTATACATTCTTCCATAGCTGGTCCTGGTATACCATCTCTGTCGCCAATAATGATTACTTTTGTGTTTTCATTAAAAATTGACATTTGTCCACTTCCTTTCCTATTTTTGTTTGTTAAATGTTTTTCATTGATACTATATCTATATTCTATATGTTTTTCATTTGTATTTCAAGTGTATTTTAATAATATTTTTATTTATTTTTAATTAAATTAAAAACCCTAGTTTTATCGAATATTATCGTTTAAAACTAGGGTTAAATCTTTTTATAACATATCTTCTTTTATCTTTAGTACAAATTCATCAATATGTTCTTTTGCATATTTTTCTGCTTTTTCTATATCTTTTTCTTTTATAGCTTCTAGTACTTTTCCTAAAGTATGGGTAAATAAATCTAAGTTGTCAAAATATTGTTCACAGTAATGCCACAGTCTTTCAGTATGATAATGAAGAGATGTTAGTATATCTTGTAGCCATATATTCCCGCAACTTGAAAATATAATATTATGAAAACGTTCATCATCATTTATAGCGCTTTGATAATCTTTAGATATATCATAACTTTCTAATCTTTTTACTATTTCCTCAAGTTCCCTAAGATTTTCATCATTTATTCTTTCAACAGCAAGTCTAGCTGCAAATGGATCAAGCTCTCTTGTTACTTCAAATATGGATTTCATTTGTTTAAAGTCAATAGGTGTTACTTGAGCTCCAAATCTAGGTACTATGTTTAGAAGTTTGTCACCATGTAGTAATTGAAATACTCTTCTAATAGGTGTTCTACTTGTATTAAACTCTTCAGCTACATCAACCTCATTTAAGACTAACCCTGGTTCATACTCAAGATGAATAATTCTTTTCTTCAATAGTTCATATATTCCATCGGTCTCTAGCTTATTTTGCCCCATAATCATACTCCTTACTTAAAAATGTTGTTAAATATCATTATATTTGTTAAACATAAAATAAGCAAATAGAAAAATGAAAAAAAGAGGGCTATTTGCCCTCAGTAAATTTTTCATAACAATAAGCATATGGATTTGACATAGCTTGTTTACCTTTTCCTAGCTCTCCAACAAACTTTCCATTCTCTGCAACTAAATTTCCCCTAAGAAATACTTTCTCCGCTCTTCCTTTTTGTTCATATCCTTCATAAGTGCAATAATCTGAACCAGACAAACTATCTTTTATACTAATCACACCTCTATAGTTTGGATCAAAAATAACTATATCTGCATCTGAACCAATGCCAATCTCACCTTTTTGAGGATATATACCACAAACCTTTGCCGGTACTGTACAGCAAACCTCAACAAACTTTTGACGCGAAATCTTTCCTGTTTCCACACCATATGTCCATAGCATATACAAACGATCTTGTACTCCTGGTGATCCTGGTGGAATCTTGCTAAAATCATTTATTCCTTTATATTTTCCTTCTGCAAATCCGCCCATAATTGCACAATGATCAGAACCAACACTAGTTAACCACCCTTTATTTATAGCTTCCCACATAAAATCAACATCTGATTGTGGTCTAAGGGGAGGATTACATATATATTTTGCTCCTTCAAAATTAGGCTTAGATAAGTTTTTATCATCTAACATTAGGTAATGGGTACAAGTTTCTCCATATGCAGATAATCCTTCATTATAAGCATCTCTAATGACTTCTGCAGCCTTTTGATTTGTGACATGAACAACAAAGATTGGAGCGTCTGCCATTTTAGCCATATAAATAGCTCTAGAAGTAGCCTCAGCTTCAGATAGTACTGGTCTAGAATCACCAAAATATTTTGGTTCAGTTTTTCCTTCTGCTATAAGTTTCTTCGTTAGAACATCAATTATATCAGCATTTTCAGCATGAACCATAATTGTAACTCCTGCTTCTTTACCTGTACATAGGGCTTTAAATATCCATTCATCTGATACATAATAAGGCATTCCTTTATAGGCCATAAATAATTTTACAGATGAAACACCAACTGAAGGCATGTTAACCAAATCAGCAATACTTTCTTCACAGGGATCCATAATAATTCCATGAAGTACATAATCTGGTGTTGCTATTCCATCTAGCTTTTCTTTTTTGTAGTTTACTACTGAATCTTTAAGACCAACTCCCATTGGTTGAACAACAAAATCACCAACTGTAGTCGTACCTCCAACTAAAGCTGCATGTGAAGTTTCGTAGCCCAAAGAATTAAATGAATTATAGTGCACGTGTTCGTCAACACCTCCTGGGAAAACATATTTTCCAGTAGCATCAACAACTTCATGTCCCTTGGTATCTAACTCTTTACCTATTGATACTATTTTTTCTCCTTCTATTAAAATATCTGCTATATATTCATTTACTGATGTGATAATGTTTCCATTCTTTATTATAAGTCCCATAAACATCCTCCTCAGTTTTGAAAATAGTTTTAATAAAGGGGATACTACTTTAATTAGCCGTATCCCCTTTAATTTTGGTCAAGTTTCAATATTTATTATTTATTATATACGCTACTATCTATACCTTCTAAGTATTTAATTACATTTTCTAATGGCTCAACATCTGCAAATTTTGCATCCATATCAAATAAGTTCCACTCAATAACTCCTGGTACTCTATCTCCAATTGTTCCAATTGGAACGATAGTCTTAAATCCGTGTCCTGTTGAATCCATTACTGTATGTCTAACACACGCACATGCTGTAGCTCCCATTACTATTACAGTGTCAACACCTAATTTATATAGTGTTGAAGCAAGGTGTGTTCCAAAGAAATTACTTGCATATTTTTTATGGATAACTGGTTCTTCTGGTCTTGGTTTTAATTTTGGATCAATCTCCATCCATTCAGAGTCAATCTCCAGTGAATGCATTGGAATTTTTTCATCCCATCTAGGTAAATCCCATTGCTCTTTTCCTACATATCCGGTAGTAGTGTGAAATATAGGAACACCAGCTTTTCTAGCAGCTTCTAAAACCTTTAGTGCATTGGCACATATTTCTTCATTGTTTTCACAGGTAAATGGATGGCCGTCTGACATCCATGCTCTAGCCATATCTACTGTTGTAATAGCTGGTGCCTTACCATAACCCATTCTCCTCTGGAATCCTCTTTCCTTGTATATCTTGGACGCCTCTGCAAATGCCTTTTCAAGTAATTCCATGTCAAATTGATACTGTCCTTTATTGTCTTTATATTTGCTATCTGCTGCGTACTTCTTGTCTCTGTTACTCATTAATAATCCACCCTTTCAATTATATAGTTTTTTGGCACTAAACTTCAAACAAACCTATCTCTACTTGTAAAACAATTTTAATAAGTTTGTTTGTTAATTGTTTTACTTGACTTTATATAAAGCAAGTATCGTGCCAACTATTATCTATTGATTTTAGTGGGTTTATGAATATCTTTTATAGTATCCGTTGCATTGTTGCAACATTATTATGTCGAAATGCAAATTTACACTCTTACTAACCCTTTTCATATTTGCATAAAATATACAAGGTGTTGCATTTATGCAAATATATTCATATGATTAACATTTATTCAATTGTTTGATTTTCCAAATTATATTTTTTTACTTTTCTAGATAAAGTTGAATAGTGAATTCCAAGAGCTATAGATGCTTGCCTTATAGAAGGGTAATTCTTTAATGTTGATGCTATCAAGGATTTCTCATACAATTCTGTCATATAAGTTAACTTGGAAGTTACTTCTGTCCCATCTTCCAAAAATGTATTTTGTATTTGTTCTGTTAATATTCTTGGAGGCAATTGCTCTATATCTATTTCTTCGCCTGCATTCATAATAAATAAGTATTCTATCAAATTCTCCAACTCCCTTACATTTCCAGGCCAAGAATATGATTTTAATATATTTACTGCTTCTTCTGTTATAGATATGATTTTTTTATATTTTCCATTTAGTTTTTCTAGAAAGAATTGAATTAACTTTGGTACATCTTCAGGTCTTTCCCTTAATGGTGGTATATTTATTGGAATAACATTTAGTCTAAAGAATAAATCTTCCCTGAATCTCCCTTCAGCAACTTCTTTTTTTAGTTCTCTATTGGTAGCTGCCAACACTCTAATATCAAGAGTAGTAGGAGTCTTAGCTCCAATTCTATATACTTCTCCTTCTTGAAGAACTCTTAAGAGTTTTGATTGTACTGGTAATGGTAGTTCTCCTATTTCATCTAATAGTATTGTCCCCCTATTAGCTAACTCAAACATTCCTGGTTTCCCATCTTTTGATGCACCTGTAAAGGAACCTTCCATATATCCAAATAACTCAGACTCAAATAATTCCTTTGGTATTGCCGCACAATTTACTTTTATAAAAGGTTCATCCTTTCTTGGACTTTCATTGTGAATAAATTTTGCTATTACTTCTTTCCCTGTTCCAGACTCACCATAAATCAATATTGTACTATCAAATGCTGCAGCTTTTGATGCAAGTTTTATTGTTTTATCCATTGATTTACTTTCATAAATAAATTCTTCATGATGAAGTGCTATTTTCCTTAGTACTTTAATTTCTTGAGAATATTTTTTTGTCTGCTCTATTGTTTCAGTCAATTCATTTCTTAAACTAAGTAATTCTGATATATTTCTAGTGTTACAAATTACTCCTATCATCACTTTATTTTCATCATATATAGGATTTGCAGTTGTTAAAGCTGTCTTTCCAGATACATATTTATGAATAATAGATTCTGGTACTTCATCTTCTAATACAGATAAAGAGACGGATCTATTAAAAAGTTTTTCTTCTTGAAGAGTTCTTAAATTTTTATTTATTAATCTTTCTTTTTTTAATCCAGTAGTTTGTTCATAAGCATCATTTACATATATAACGTTTCCATCAATGTCCGAAATTAATATTCCATCTGATGAAAATTCTATTGCCGCTCTAAGTATATTTATATTCATGGCTAGATAACCTCCATATATATATAGGAAAAAAGCACAGTTTAACTGTGCTATCCTAATTTTTCAACTACATTTTTCATCATCTTTCTTATTGGAAGGTTGTATGGACATCTTGGTTCACATTGACCACATTCGATACAGTCAGATGCCTTACTTTCCATAGCATCATACCTTCCTTGAGCCCATTCTTTAAGATCATATCTAGTGAAATATCCTTCCATTAAAAATTGGGTTGGAATATCTATATTTTGAGGACATGGCATGCAATATCCACATCTTCTACAGAATTCAGATCCCAGAGAATTAGCTTCCTCAAATAATGTCTTTTCTTCTTCATCCGTTAATTTTCTTATATTTATACCTGTTTGAGCATTTAAATCTACTTGTTCCACAGAGTCCATCCCTGGTATAACCACCGATATATTTGGGTTTCCCAATATAAATCGTAGGGATAACTCCCCTTTAGTTATAGCACCACCTGCTAATGGTTTCATTACAATTACTCCAACATCCATGGATTTAGCCTTTTTAAATAATTCTTCTGCCTGCTGTTCAACTGGGTTATATGGACATTGAATTGTTGCAAATTCATTTGCGTCCAAGGCTTTATTTAGAATATCTGGATTATGTCCAGTTATGCCAATATTTCTAATTAATCCCTTTGCCTTTGCTTCCCTTAAAGCTCTTAATGCACCATCTTCACATAATACTATTTCTAGTTCCTCAAGACTTCTAATATTATGAAGTTGATAAAGATCAATATAATCAGTTCTAAGATTCTTCAAGCTAATATTTATATCTTCAAGCATTCCATTATAACTTCTTTGCATAGACTTTGTAGCTAAAATAAACTTTTCTCTACCTATCTTTTCTAATGCTTCCCCAATTAAGCTTTCAGATTCATTATATCCCCTAGCAGTATCAATAAAGTTAATCCCTTGATTATTTGCCTCTTTAAGTAGTTCTAATGCCATCTTCTCATCTACTCTTTGAATGGGAATACCCCCAAATCCAATTACAGATACTTCCAAATTAGTTTGTCCCAATATTCTTTTCTGCAATAATATCTCCTCCAAGATCTTATTAAAGTACTCTTGCTTCACCTTTATATACAAGTCCAGTAGTACTATCTACTGTAACTATGTCTCCATCTTTCAATATTGAAGTAGCATCATCTGCCCCTACTATTGTTGGTTTACGAAGATTTAATCCTACTATAGCTGCATGGGAAGTAAGTCCACC
>CAZIII010000122.1:0-6305 GCA_964539425.1 uncultured Tissierellaceae bacterium
CTTTTCCTATCATTTCTAATGCTTCTTCTAATTCTTCCATACTTTCAGGATTAATAGCTATAACTTTAATTCCTAATTTTTCAAGACTTTCCGCACTATCCTTAAGCCTTACAGAAAGAATTACTAAATCTGGATTTAAGGCAGCAGTTCCTTCTAAATCAAATTCCTTCATTGTCCCTACTGTAGGCAAGTCTAAAAATTCAGGAGCAGCCAGACTATATATTGGTCTTGACTGAGGTTTAGCTTCTAGGCCTATGACCTTGTCTTTCAATCCTAAAGCTAATAGGATTGAAGAAGATATGTAATATCCACTTACTATGGTCTCAGCCGGTTTATCAAATTTTACTTCACGGCCTAAATGATCAACTACTACGATTTCCCTTGCTTCTACAAGATCAGAGTTCTTGTTTTCATTTACGTCTTCTACTGGTTTTTTTGTACATCCTACTACAGAAAACACCATTATAAGTACTAATAGTAATGCAATTGTTCGAAATGACTTTCTTAAATCCATTGTCTTCACTCCATTCTACCGTTGTATTTTCAAATATATAACGGTTTAATTATATCATATGGACATAGGAAGTACAATTAGATCTCTTCTATCTTACTAAAATATCCACTTATCCCTACTAAGGATAATGTTATCAATACAACTCCAATAATAATCCTTACATTTAGTGGTTCACTTAAAAATATATAGCCAATTATTACACCCATTATTATTCTACTAGTTGCAACTAATGCCCCAGTAGCTGAATCCACATATTTATAACCCCAAGTCAAAAGTACTTGCCCTAAAAATCCTAATATTCCAGCAACTAATACAGGTAATAGTCCATTATAATCAAAATTTGATAAATCTTTTACGGCAGTCGGTATGTTTAATAATGTTCCTATTAGCATTACATAAAATACGATTATATAAACTTCATTATTAACTCTTGATTTAGTCAATGAAAGAATGCTTAAAGCAGCAAAGACAGCAGATATAAGTGCAAGTAAATCGCCTATATTAAAGTTGCCAAATTTTGGATTTGCAACTGTATATACTCCTAACATTATAATTATTAAGTAGAAGTAGGTGGTTTTTTTAATTACTTCCTTTGTAAAATATGGCGCTATTAGAATAACAAAAAGAGGATAAGTCATATTTAGCATATTAACGTTTGTAATGGTTGTGTAATTGTAGGCCATTGAAAAAAGTATTATAGCTATACTATTATAAACTGCTCTAAATATTATCGGCTTAATATCCGGGGTTTTAAAACTCTTTTTTGTTGCTACAATGTATATAAACATACTTATAGCTCCAATTGAAAATCTACTAAAAGATGTTATTACTCCTGACATACCTGTAATATTTGTTACCAGCTTGGCAAAGTAGGAACTTAAAGCAAAACATATACTAGAAATAAACACTAACAAAACACCAATATTCATATTCCTCACCCCTACTTATATCATATTTACCATTTCTGATATTATAACATTATGAATATAAACAATCAAAAGAATCAAGTTATCTTGATTCTTTTGATTGTTTTACTAAAAATTTAATTTTCTATTACTATCTTTTCTTGAACTTTAATACTTTTCCAGCCTTTTGAGGTTGTGGCTCTCCTTGGTTTATTAATATTTTACCGTTAACTAATACATAATCTATACCTATTGGATATTGATTTGGTTCTGTATAATCTCCCTTGTCAATAATTACTTCTGGATCAAATACCACAATATCTGCTGCTAGATTTTCTTGTAACAGTCCTCTATCAGTTAATCCTAGAACTTCTGCTGATTTCCCAGTCATTTTAAATATTGCAGTTTCTAATGAAAAGGAGTTTTCTTCTCTTACATACTTACCTAGAACTCTAGGGAATGCTCCAAATAACCTAGGATGAGGCTTTCCTCCCATAATTCCATCTGTACATACATTCTGCTCTGGTCTGGACATTATCAATTTTACATGTTCTTCGGTTCCATAGAAGTCTACTAATCCAACTATATTTTCTTCTTCTAGAATTACATCAAATATAGCATCTAGTGGATCTTTATTACGAATTTGCCCTACTTCTACTAAATTCTTCCCTACTAGATCTTGGTTTTTATCTGAACCAACAAATGTTACAAAGATACCTTCTAATCCAGCAAAGTCTACAAAGTTATCCCAACCATGAATTCCATTTGCAATATCTTCTTTCATCTTTTCTCTTAAATCTTTATCCTTAAGTCTTTCTATTAATTTATCTGTTCCTCCATCATGAACCCATGGGGGTAAAATAACACTCATCATTGTGCTTCCTGCTACATATGGATATTGATCAAAGGATACTATCATTCCCTCTTCCTTGGCCTTATCTAGTTTGCCTAAGACTTCAGGAAATAATCCCCAGTTGTTTTTACCACAAACTTTAAAATGTGAAAAATGTACTCTACATCCACTTGCTTTTCCTATTTCTAATATTTCATCCATGGATTCCAGTATATAATCAGCTTCACTTCTTTGATGAGTTACAAATATTGCACCCTTATCCTGTAGTACCTTCCCTAATTCAATAAATTCATCAATATCAGCATAGCAGCATGGTGGATAGATCATTCCTGTCGACATTCCAAATGCACCTTCGTCTATGGCTGTTGCTAATTGTTCTTGCATTAATTTCATTTCATCTTCTGTAGGTTTTCTATTATCTAATCCCATGGAAGTTAATCTTAAATTTCCATGCGGAGCAAGATAAGCTATATTTGGTCCTAAGTCTAGTTTTTCAATAGTATCTAAATAGTCCGCTACACTTCTCCAAGTCCAATCTACTGCATATTCTCCCTCAAGGCCTTTCATAGCTTTAATCCATGATGATAAGTGTTCATCATTCACAGGAGCTGGTCCCATACCATCTTGAGCTACTAATTCTGTAGTAATTCCTTGACGTATTTTAGGTGATAAAAAAGGATCTTTAAACAGTAACATACTTGAGTGGCTATGGGTATCTATAAAACCTGGAGTAACTACTTTACCACTAGCATCTATTATTTCATCGAAATTTTCTTCTGATATCTCACCTATTTTAACTATTTTATCATTCTCTATAGCAATATCAGCCTTAAATCTTTCTTTACCAGTACCGTCTATTAGTGTACCATTTTTAATTAATATTTTACTCATATAATAACCCCTTTCTAAAATTCCTTTTTAAATCATGCTCTAAATTTATATGTTCTAGTCATCTAATTGTAGTGGTTTTGCAGGTGGAAGGCCTAACTTTTTATCAATTCCCGATACTAGGAATATTACTATAAATGCAACAATACCACCTGGAACCATTGCGCTTAATCCCCAAGGCGTTTTTAATACATAAATCCATACAGCTGCAACTATCGTACCACTTATGATTGACCAAAAGCCTGCTCTCTCTGTAACATCTTTATAGAAAATACCACAAATAAAAGCTGCGAAAGGACCCGCACTTCTAAGTGCGAAAGCTCCCATCATTACACTGATTATATTAGAAGCTGTTAAAGCAACCACTAATCCTACTAAACCAACGACTACCATTGTTACACGTGAAACCCAAACTTGTTTAGTGTCATCTTTTACACCTTTGTTCAAATAAGGGGTAAAAATATCATTTGTAAACATTGTAGCTGTACCAATCATATTACCTGATGCACTACTCATTGTGGCTGCAACAATAGCTGCCAGAACTATACCTGCAACCCAAGCTGGTGCAAATGTAAGCGCTGCCTGTGCTAATGCATTTTTCTGTTGACCTGCAGCCGCAAATCCATCAATAGATACATAAGCTACTAAACCTATCATTGCAGGTACTATAGCATATACAGCGGATAATATACCAGCCATAAGGGAACCTAATTTAGCAGAAACTCCATCTTTTGCTGAAGAATAAGTTTGGACTATTTCTTGGCCTGTTGGGAAAGTCATGGAATACATAGCAACGTATCCGAAAACAGTTGGAATTCCCACTTTGGTCATACTAAGTAAATTTAGGTTAGCACCAGTATCATTTGTTATTGTTTTAGCTTTAGCAAACAGTGCAGAAAAACCACCAACAGCACTATTATTTACGACTACCAGCATTGTAATAGCCATACCAACAGTAATGAATAAAACGTGCATTACATTAGTTGCTGTTACAGATGTGAATCCTCCTACCATTGTGTAGACAATAACAACTGCCGTAGTAATAATTGCTGCTACATTAAATGATAGACCTGTTACAACGTTAATTATTGAAGCTGTAGCAATTATTTGTGCACCTGTAGCCATAAATAATGCAGTTATAGAAGTGATAGCTGTAAAAATATGTGAAGGTTTACCATATCTTTTGCTTATTATTTCAGGTACAGTATTAGACTGTGTTCTTCTGAAATAAGGAGCTATAAAAGAAACTATAACAAAACCAATACCTGCTGCAATAACATACCAACTTGCCCCTAAGCCATGTTTATAAACATTGGCTGCAACTCCTGTAGTACTTGCCCCTCCTGTATTAGCTGCAAATAAGGTACCGGCAAGAACCAAAGGTCCTAAGGATTTACCAGCCATAAGAAAATCTTCATTACTTTGTTTACCTGCTTTTTTCTTTTTGTTACTAGAAACTACAAGACCAATAATAACAGTTACTGCCATGTACAATAAAATAATAACCAATGCTGTAATTTGTGTACTGTTCAAATTAACTCCTCCTTATAATTGTTTTTATTTTAATAGTGCCTTTGCAATGCCGTAATAACCTTTTACTGCTTTTAACAATTGATCAATTTCAATGTGTTCATCAATTGTATGTGCTAAATTTTCTCTTGATGGACCAAATCCTATTGTTTTAATACCTGCTTCTCCTGCATAGTGGCTACCATTTGTACAGAATGAGTACTGAGTTATCTCAGGATTTAATCCTGATTCTTTTAATCCTTCATATGCTGCTTGAACAAAATCTTCATTTTCATCATATCTCCAGCCAGGGAAAAATCTTTCACCAGTAATTATATTACCTGTCCAACAACTTTCTTCTCCAACTGCATAGGATACCTTTGCATCAAATTGTGGATCTTCACTTTTCATCTCTTCTATCAACTTTTGTAATGGTGCTAATACACTTTCTTTTGTTTCACCAACTAATAATCTTCTGTCATAAGTGATTTTACAATGATTTGGTACAACAGATGCACCTGGATAAGGTGATGATTTAATATCAACTAATTCTAAAATTCCATATCCTAAGTGTTCATCATAAGTCATTTTTAACTCTTTAACCCTATTAATTAAATTTGCTGCTTTATAAACTGCATTTATTCCTTTATCAGGATTTGCAGAGTGAGCTGGTTTACCAAAGGTTTCAAATACAATTTCCCCTCTACCTCTTTGACCAATTTTTAAATTTAATTCTGAGGCTTCTCCTATTACTACATAGTCTGGTTTAGCATACTCACTTACTTTCCTTGCCCCTATCCCTTCAAAACACTCCTCATGAACTACCCCAGCAACAAGTAATTCACCTGCAAATTCTTTATTGGTTTGTTTTGCAAAGTCGGATACACCACAAATCATGGCTGCTAATGCACCCTTCATATCCGATGCACCTCTACCATAAATTTTGCCATCTATGATTTTTCCTTCAAATGGGTCAACTGTCCACTTCTCTGGGTCTGGAACTTGTACAGTATCTATATGAGCATCAAATAGTATCTTATTACCAGGTAGATTACCTTTTATTCTTCCTACAATATTGCCGTAATCATCTACATGGTAATCATCAAAACCCATTTCTTCAAATATACCTTTTAATACTTCAACCACTTTATCTTCTTCTCCTGAGTAAGATTTAGCCCTTATTAATTCTTGAGTTACCTGGACAACCTTTTCCTGATTATTAAATTTCATTCTACTTCCTCCTTGTATTAACGAGGGGGGTAATCCCCCACTCTATTTATTAGTCATTATTTTGAACACTCTTCTCCATCCCAAACTACTTCTCTATATTTAATTGGGTCTGTATCCCCTTCTGTACTTATTAATAATACTACCGAGTTTTCATCAAGTCCTAAGTCTTTTCTTAATTCACTATATTCTTCTCTTTCCATAAATAATGATATAACACCTGTTCCAACTGCTCCTGATTCTCCTGATACTATTTGCGGGTCTCCTTTTAATGGCGCTGCTAATATTCTCATACCACGTGCTGCTACATAATCTGGACATGACAGATATCCATCTGAATAATCACGTAAGACATCCCAGCTAATAGTATTTGGTTCACCACAAGCAAGTCCCGCCATTATTGTTGACA
>CAZIII010000123.1:0-4788 GCA_964539425.1 uncultured Tissierellaceae bacterium
ATGAAGTAGCATATTTAAAAATTAGCCAAATGAATACAGAAAGAATAGAAGAAGATGGTCTAATAACAAGAGAATTTTTTGGAGAAATAAAAGACTATGAGAAACTTATAATAGACATAAGGGGAAACCAAGGTGGTAATGATTATTATTGGATAAAAAATGTAATAGAACCTCTTACCAACAAAGAATTATCAGTCAAAAATTATTTGTTTTTAAGAGATGATTATGCAAAGTATTTCTATGAACATAGAGGAATTACTTTTTCCCCAACTACAGAATTAGATAAGAATATTTTTGATAGTTTTCCTGAAGAAATAAAGAAAGACTGCAAATATTATACTTTATCACCGAGAACAATTAAACCAGTTGACCCTGTGGGAGTCAGTGGAAAGATATATTTGCTAGTAGATGAAAAAGTTTATTCTTCTGCAGAAAGTTTTGCTTCGTTTTGTAAAGATAGTGGTTTTGCTACCTTAGTAGGAGAAACCACTGGCGGAGATGGAATTGGATTGGATCCAATATTTTTCTCTTTACCTAATAGCAAAATGGTGATTAGGTTTAGTGGCATGCTTGTTTTAAATAATGATGGAACAATAAACGAAGAAGTACATACTATCCCAAATGTTGAAATAGATGCTACAATTGGGTCAATGTATGAAAAAGATAATTCAATTCAATATGTAATAAATGATTAAATATGGGTATAAATAAACTGTAGATAAATAAAAAAAGAGGGGGATTGTTAGATGAAAGGAACAGGGAAGAAGAGATTTTTGGCAGATGGGTTAGTTGGGTACATACAAAGGATAATCATAGCAGTTATACTAACTATGCTTGCAGTTTTTATTCTGAATCAATTTATCCAAATGAAGTATAGTAGACTATTGGAATATACTTCTTTGGTAGTCGCGGGAATAGGGGCATTATCTGTACTTGGAGGTACTAGTACTACTTACAATGTTGGTTATGCTTATCATAAATCTCAAACTGGGATGACAGGTACAACAAAAAATGATATAAAATTGCTTCAAGGTAGCTATGCATTCTGCATCTTTATGGGGATTACTGCTGTAATTCTATATATAATATCTTTATTCTTGTAATAAAACAATATAAACAGGTAGGGCTTAGGCTCTACCTTTTTCTTTATACATAAAGATATTTAAATGGGAATATTATATTATGATAAGTCAAAATAGATTAGTAATACTAGGTGAAATTTGATACAATAAAGATAAGGATTTAGCTTATTTTAAGGAGTGGTAGAGTTTGAAAAAAGAAGAAATGCAACGAATGTTTGAAAATAAAGTTTTTGGAGAAATATTATTTAATGAACCAATGAAAAATCATACTACATTTAAAATTGGTGGACCAGTTGATATAATGATTATTCCTACAAATGAAGAAGAATTAATTAAGGCAATTATATTCTGTAGAGAAAATAATATAGATTTTTTAATCATGGGAAATGGAAGCAATTTACTTACTAAAGATGGTGGCATAAGAGGTGTTGTAATTAAAATAAACGAGGGATTTAATAAAATAACAGTAGATGGGACTAGGATTTATTGTGAAGCAGGGGCTTTACTATCCACCGTTAGTAAATCAGCATTAAAAAATAGTCTTAAAAACTTTGAATTCGCATCTGGTATACCAGGTACTATTGGCGGAGCAATTACTATGAATGCAGGTGCTTATGGTGGAGAAATGAAAGATGTAGTAGTAAAAGTTAGAGTATTGGATAGAAATAATGAAATTAGAGAATATATTAATGAAGAAATGAACTTTAGATATAGAAATAGTAGGGTGTGGGATGAAGGGCTGATTGTACTTGGTGTAGAATTAGGTCTAGAAGTAGGAGAATATTCGACTATTGAGGAAATAATGAAGGATTTAACATATAAAAGAACTTCTAAGCAACCCCTTGAACTACCTAGTGGAGGAAGCACCTTTAAAAGACCAGAGGGATATTTCGCTGGAAAACTAATCGAAGATTCAGGACTTCGTGGACTAAGACACGGTGGAGCCCAAGTATCTGAAAAACACTGTGGCTTTGTAGTGAATGTAGATAATGCCACATGTAAAGATGTACTACATTTAATATCCGTAGTACAAAAAGTAGTAAGGGATAATTATGATGTAGAACTAGAAACGGAGATAAAGCTAATAGGGGAGGATTAAATGATCTAATATATCAATAGCGTAATTCAAGTTAATAAAAATAGAAAACTATTTTATAATATAATTAATAGCTGATGCAAAATTATATTGAAAGGGGATAATGTATGGGTAAGCTAACAGAAAGCAAAATACTTGAATTTAAGCAAGATTTTACCCCATCTTTTTTGAAGACTGTGAGTGCTTATGCAAATTATACGGATGGAAAAATTATATTTGGTATCAAAGATAATGGTCAAGTAATTGGAATACAAGATACTGATATATTTAAATTGAGAGTTGAAAATTCAATTAATGATAATATAAGGCCTAGACCATCTTTTGAAATTTCAGTATCAATAATTGAAGATAAGGAAGTTGTTGTACTTTCAGTGAATAAAGGAATGCAAACACCGTACTATTACCAACATCAAGTATATAACAGAAGTGATACTTCAACTGTTGCAGTTGATCTTGCTGCTTTACAGGAATTGATTTTATTAGGAACAAATCTTACTTATGAGGATTTACCAGCTATAGAACAAAACTTGAAATTTCATATATTGGAAAATTCTTTAAGGAAAGAAATAGGTATAGAGAGCTTTAATCATGATATTTTAAGGAGTTTGGGGTTATATAAAAATGGAAAGTTCAACCGTGCTGCCGAATTATTGGCAGATCGAAATAATATAAAGCAATCTTCTATTGATATTGCACGGATGGGAGAAACAAATTCAATTTTTTTAGATCGCAAAACAATTTCAGAGAAATCTCTTCTTTTCCAATATGAAGAGACATTATCATTTTTTGATAATTGGTATAAGCCATATGAGGAAGTGTCTGGATTTTATAGAGAAAAAAGAATTCAGATACCGAGAGAAGCATTCCGTGAAGCCCTGGCAAATGCTATCATTCATAGAAATTTCTCTATTAATGCAGCAATTCGTATAGCAATGTACCAAGACCGTGTTGAAATTACTTCACCTGGGAAATTGCCAACAGGTATATCTCCGGAAGAATTTAAGATGGGTAGGATTTCTGTTCCCCGTAATGCAATTATAGCTGAGGTATTTCATAGGTTAAATATCATTGAAAAGTTTGCCACAGGAATACGAAGAATCATAGAAGAATACAAGGAATTTAAAGAAGAACCTATTTTTGAAATCTATGAAAACACTATTACTATTATACTCCCTTGTATAACTTATGGAAATACGGAGAAAATATTAAACTTAGAGGATATTATTCTTAATAATTTGAAAGAAAATGAGTATCTAACAAGAAAAGATATCCAGCAGTTGACAAGTTTAAAAGATACAAAAATAAAAGAAGTACTAAAAGAGCTTATAGAAGAAGGTAAGATAGTTAAGGTAGGAAAGGCTCGTGCTACGAAGTATTGTATTCCAGATGAATAGTAATAAACAAAATTTAGACAAATCGGTCATGAAATGGATAAAGAATTATTCCAATCGGTCGGGGCGACCGATTAAACGACTGATTTATTAATGACGACCAATTCATAAGAATGATCAATAAATAATATCTTATATATTTATTAATATAACTAAGGTAGGGCTTATGCTCTACCTTTCCTTGTACATAAAGATAATAAAATGGGAATATAATATTATGATAGACTAAAATAGATTAGTAATAATAAGGCAAGTTTGATACAATAGAGAGTAAGCGTTGAATTATTCAAGTAGTAAGAGATAATTATGTAGAAACGGAGATAAAGCTATTAGGGGAGGATTAGATGATAAAACTAACTGGTGATTATCATACCCATACTGTATATAGTAGTGGTTTTAGAGAGCAGGGAAAGCATGCAATTGGTACTATTAGGAGCAATGCAGAAGCTGCACTAGCTAAGGGACTTAGAGAAATTGCCATAACTGAGCATGGACCAGGACATTATCTATATGGGGTTAGAAAAAAGAGAATTCCTATTATAAGGGATGAAATAAATAGACTAAATGAAGAATTTGTACCAAAAGGCCTAAAGATTTTACTAGGAGTAGAGTCTAATTTAGTAGGAATAGATGGAACCCTAGATATAGATGAAGAATTCCTTAAGTATACGGATATTTTGCTTATGGGATATCATTATGGTGCTACTCCTAGAAGAGTAGTTGACGGACTAGGGCTTTATCTATTAAATCCTATATCCAAGATAGTGAATTTAGGAAGAGAAAGAGCTAGAGAAATAAATACAAAGGCTTATATCAAAGCTTTAAATAAATATCCAGTCAATATGATTTCTCATCCAGGCTCAAAAGCAGCAGTAGATATTGTAGAAGTTGCAAAGGAAGCATATAAGCATGGTACAGCACTTGAAATATCTTCAAAGCATAGTGAGTTATCTGTAGAGAGCATTAAGCTTTTGCTTGATATGGATGTCATATATATGGTAAATAGTGACGCTCATCGGCCTGTAGATGTAGGTAATGTAGAAAATGCCATAAGAAAAGCTAAGGAGGCAAATTTGCCTCTTCATAGGATAAAAAATATTGAGATCAACTAAGGATGTGGTTTTATGGAATTTGTATTGATTACTGGAATGTCGGGAGCAGGTAAATCTCAAGCTATGAAGGTAATGGAGGATATGAATTATTTTTGTATGGATAATCT
>CAZIII010000123.1:4888-6279 GCA_964539425.1 uncultured Tissierellaceae bacterium
TTAAATCCAGAAGGTAGTATAATTGAGGGAATAAATGAGGAAAGAGACTTACTATATGAAGTAAGGAGTAGGGCAGATTATATAATAGATACATCTAATTTGACTTTAGGTATGCTTAAAGAGGAAATGACTAAGATATTTTTAGAGGGAAAGGAATCAAGAAATATATCTGTTTCAATAAATTCCTTTGGATTTAAACATGGAACATTGTTAGATGGAGATTTGGTATTTGATGTAAGATTTATTCCAAATCCATTCTATATCCCAGAGCTAAAGGAATATACTGGTGAAGATGAAGGCGTAAAAGATTATGTGTTCAAATGGCCTCAAACCAATATATTTGTATCTAAGCTTATAGATATGTTAGAGTTTTTAATACCCCATTATATTAGGGAAGGTAAGACTCAACTAATTATAGGAATAGGTTGCACTGGAGGGGTTCATAGGTCAGTTGCAATTGCCAATAGAATTGGTGAAATATTAAGTACAAATGGTCATAGGGTAGCTGTTAGTCACAGGGACTCGAGACTTAAATAAAGGGGAATATTTATGCGAGATTTACAGTTAGAAAAAGAACTATCCATGGGACCGAAAGTTGTCGTTATAGGAGGTGGAACTGGTCTTTCAATTTTACTAAGGGGCTTAAAGAAGTTTACCTCCAATATAACTGCCATAGTTACAGTGGCTGATGATGGAGGAGGCTCTGGCAAACTAAGGGAAGACCTTGGAATGTTGCCTCCTGGTGATATTCGTTCTTGTTTACTTGCTTTAGCAAATACTGAACCGACTATGGAGAAACTTTTGCAATATAGATTTACAGAGGGAATATTAAAGGGACAAAATTTTGGTAATCTATTTATAGCTGCCATGAATGAGATATATGGAAGTTTTGAATTAGCTATAAGAGAAACCAGCAATGTATTAGCTGTGACTGGGAAGGTACTTCCTATGACATTGGAAGATGTAAAGCTTTGTGCTGTCCTAGAAAATGGGGATATTCTAAATGGAGAATCCCATATTCCTGTAGATGCAATTAAGTCAGGTAGTAGGATTGATTATATCTATATGAATCCAAAGATATCATATCCACTAGATGAATCTGTAGAAGCTATCAATGATGCAGATATAATTGTACTTGGACCTGGAAGTCTATATACTAGCGTAATACCAAATCTATTAGTGAATAATGTAGTAGATACTATATATAATGCTAAAGCTCCAAAAGTATATATTGCAAATGTAATGACTCAACCTGGAGAGACAGAAGGCTATGATGTATTAGATCATGTAAATGCAATACTAAAGCATAGCACTGGAGATTTCTTAGATTATGTAATAGCTAATACAGAGGAGATACCAATCGATGTATTGGAAAAGTATATAATGGATGG
>CAZIII010000124.1:0-6257 GCA_964539425.1 uncultured Tissierellaceae bacterium
TTGGTATGTCCGTGGTTACAGCGTTATTTTTTAGTGTTTTGGTGAAAAAGTCAAGCTATAATAACATTAAATAGTCTAATATACAATAATTACAAATATAATCTTTAATTTATATTAAAAGTAGAATAATACCACATACATAGTAAATAAAAGTCATTAAGTAAATTTACTACTGTAATCCGAATCTAATCCTTTTTAATATAAACAAAATAGCTGCCTACAGTAACCTCTGTAAACAGCTATTTTAAACACTCCTATGGCACACCCTGAGGGATTCGAACCCCCGGCTTTCAGATTCGAAGTCTGACACTCTATCCAGCTGAGTTAAGGGTGCATGCAAAGACTATTATACATCATTTTTTAAGTCCATACAATCCCTTATATATAATAATTCCTACCAATGCTCCAGCACTATCTATTATTACATCTTTTATCTGGCCGCCACGTCCTGGTACGAACAGTTGATGAACTTCATCACTTATTGCAAATATGACTGATATGGATATGGCTATAAGAATTGCTTTATTGCCTATTATCTTATTTTTCTTCAAACCATGTAAAAGTAATACTCCTAATACCAAGTAGGCTAGGAAATGTGCGTTTTTTCTTACTATATGATTTAGCCTTGATAAGTTAAACTCCTTATTTGGTGCTATCTTTTCTACTGTTTCTATTATAACTTTAGTTATATCTTTTGATAGGCTATTTGACTTTTCTACTGGTTGATGGGATAGGTAGAATATTAGTAACATCCACAATATAACCAATAACCAAGAGAATATTATTTTGTGTTTTTTCATTTATTTCCCCCTAGTTATTATTTTTACTACTTTATTTGGCAATACTATAATTATATCATATCCCAATTATCCATAAAATAGAATTAAGATTTTTTCTTCCCTTAATTTGTTAACTTATGATATAATCTTTCCCATGGAAGGAGTTGATTTTTTGAATTCTAGACTTAAGAAGAAAATCACTATTATGTTATGGTTATTAGTATTTTTTATGATTATAGTTTTAAATTTACATAGAATAAGATTTGCCTTGGATATGTATAATATTTATAGCCAAGAAAAGAAAACAAATATAGTTTCAGAAAACAATGAGACTGAAGATAAGGTAGAAATATATAATCCATTAACATCTATTATTGAAAAAGATATTGAAACTGAAAATGATAATGATAATGATTCGCTTATAGATGAAGAACCAGTGATCGCTCAACCAGTTGTTGATAAAGACACTGAGGCAGATAATTGGCCTAATCCTAAGCCTGTAGAACAGCCTGATAATACAAAACCCTATGTTAGTATAATTAAGGAATATAATGAGAAATTAGAATCCCTGAGAGGGTCTTTTGAATCAAAGCTTGATAATCTAATCAGCCAGGGTATAGCTGAATACCAAAGTCGTACCATGTCTACTGCAAAGCTCAGCTCCAAATATTTAAGTGCAGGGACAAGTCTTGAGAGAACTAGTGATAGTGAATTTAATACACTGGTTAAAGAAATGGAAAAGGAATTGAAGTCCAATAATCATGATGTGAAGGTAATTAAGGAAATTAGGGAGTATTATAATAGTTTTAAAAATGAGATGAAACAGGAGATTATTGGTAGGGGTTTGAAGCATTTAAGATAGGGCAGACACATAGGTACTGCCCCTACAAAAGAAACCCCATAATGGGGTTTCTTTTGTATTATTTATTGATAAGTCTATATATTACTGTAACTGCTTCTGCTCTTGTAGCATTGTTTGCAGGGTTAAAGTTATTATCTGTGTCGCCTTTCATTAGTTCTGCTTTGGCAACTTGTGCTACTGCTGCTTTTGCCCAATTAGGAATAAGTGCCATATCTTTGAAGTTAGATAATAATGTTGCTTGCTCTTCTTGGCTTATTTCTAATTTAAGTACTTTTGATAATATCGTTGCTATTTCATTTCTTGTAATTACTCCATTAGGATTAAATGTTCCATCTGGATATCCTGCTACTAATTCATTTTCAACTAGTGTAGCTATATGATCTGCATGCCATTGGCCTGCTACTACATCGGAAAATCCGCCTGTATATACTTCATTTTCTAATTCTAATGCAGTTGCTACAGTCTTTGCAAATTCTGCTCTAGTTATTTTTCCATTTGGTTGGAATGTTCCATCTGGGTATCCATTTACAATACCTAATGCAATCATTGCTTGGATTTCGTCTTTTGCCCAATGGTTTTCAATATCTGAGATTTTAGTGTCTACTGTTTCTTCTATTGCACCGCTTATGTTAGCAATTATGTTTTTGGCTTCTGTCTTAAATCCATCATCAATTACAACATCCCAGTCTTCTTCAAATAATTCTTCAACGCTAGTAATGAACTCTCCTAGAATAGCTAATGATTCTACAGCTTCACCTGTTTTAAGTTCACTTAATAATATTGAAATATTTTCATCTGTAATTAACTGATCAATATTAGCTTTTAATTGTGTTCCATCACCTAATTTTGCTGCTAATTCATCATGCTTGTTAATTTCTTGTACAAAGAAGTCATAAACTAATTTTGAAAATACCTCTTTTGTTACAAATGCTTTTACTTCACTTTCATCTAATGCTTTTAAAGGTTCAAAGTACCCTACTGATTTATTAAATAGTTCTTCTGCTTTTGCTTCTGACGTTCTTGATGCATTTGCTATAGCAGGTGCTAAAATAGATAGTACCATAACTAAAACTAATGCTAATGATAATGACTTTTTCATAAAATCCTCCTTTTGAAATGTTTTATTTATTGTGCATCCGCCTTCTAATAAAACTAAATATATTCTTTTTCTTTGTCACCTTTATTGGTTGATCTATAGGAATAATTTGATTATTGATTAAGAATTGTCCATTAGATGATGTTATCTTTTGGAATGTATCCGCATCAACAATGATTCCTAGCTTATCTAAAGCCTCTCTTACCTTAGGTGACCTAGTTCTATTAGTATGGGCATCAGTACCTACAAAATGTATCATTTTGTGCTCTAAGAGTGTTTGGGCACAGGATTGTACGGTTCTTCCATACATGCCTTCTAAACTTGGTAAATTTAATTGTGCTAATGCACCTTTTTTAATATAATTATACAAGATATTAGGATCATTCATAATCTTGGAATTTCTTTCTGGATGTGCAATAATAGGTATATAACCTTTTAATAAGAGCCCATAGATTATATCATCTACATATATTGGAATATCATACATTGGTAATTCTATTAATACATACCTGCTGTTGTTTAAACTAGCAGCTTTTTTACTGACTATATCATCTATAGCA
Organism: uncultured Tissierellaceae bacterium; assembly: GCA_964539425.1. Classification (GTDB taxonomy): domain Bacteria; phylum Bacillota; class Clostridia; order Tissierellales; family Tissierellaceae; genus JAVKTS01. Next base: position 3,298 of record CAZIII010000124.1, read on the forward strand.
GTCAATGATATATATACTTCATTTCCTAAATATACTTTTAGTGGTATGTTATTTTTATCTAACTGTTGCCTTAAGTATTTAAGGGCTAATTTATTTGTCAAAATATCAGTATTAAAACTGTCTTCTATAAAATGAGGAGTTGCTATTACTGATGTAATACCACTTTCAATATATTGCTTTGCCATTGATAAGGACATTTCTATATTGTTAGATCCATCATCTACTTTTGCTAATATATGTGAGTGAATATCTATCATTTAGCTCTTTTATTCCTTTTCTTAATTCTTGGTCCATCTTCACCATAATAGCTATTGTATTGGTAATAACTATATTTATATGCTCCCCGGCTATTTAAAGGTATTTTGTTTATTACTGTTCCAATAATATTTGCATTTACCTTATCTAGTAATTCTTTAGCTCTTTGCGCTGCTTCTACTTCTGTTTTCCCAGCTTCTATTACTAAAATAGTACCATCCACTATAGTAGATAGTATAGCGCTATCTGTAACTAGTCCAACAGGTGGACTATCTAATATTACCATATCAAATTTAGACCGAACATCCTCTAGAAAGTCTTTCATTTTGATCGAGCTTAATAATTCTGATGGATTAGGTGGTAATGGACCAGATGTCAATATACTTAGAGTCTTGGACTCTTCTCTTCCCCTATATTCTACCTCATCTAATCTTTTTTCACCCATTAAAACATTGGTTAGTCCTTCTATATTAGGTATTTGATAGACTTTGTGAAGTCTGGGTCGTCTAAGGTCGCAGTCTACTATCAATACTCTTTTTTCACCCATGGCGATTGAAGCTGCTAAGTTAGCTGCTACAGTAGTCTTTCCTTCTTTTGGTGTTGAGGAAGTAAAAACTATGGTTTTTATTTCTTTATCAATACTTGAAAATTGTATATTGGTTCTTAGGGTCCTAAATGCTTCTGAAATGGGCGATTTAGGATTTCTTTGTGTTATTAATACTTTGCTTTCCATTTTTCACCTCAAATACTATTCTTTTATCATAGGGATTGCACCAAGTACGGGCAATTCTAGATAATTTTCTACATCTTCTGGGGTCTTAATACTATTGTCTAAAAATTCTACTAAAAATGCTATAAATACACTAACCATTAAACCTAATACTCCAGCAATAGCCATATTTAACATTTTCCTTGGACTTATTGGTCTACTAGGTACTTGGGCCACATCTATTACCTGTACATTTTCTACTTTCATAATAGTTTGTACACCTTCCATAAATACCTGGGCAGTTTCATTAGCTATTTTTGCTGCCAGCATTGGATTATTATCTGTTACTTGTATTTTTATAATTTCAGTGTCTTTTACTAAATTTACATTTACTTTGTTTCTAAACCCTTCAAAAGATATTTCTAGTCCTAAGTTATTAATTACTTTATCAGTTACAAGTCTACTTTTGACTATTTCTCCATAGGTAGATACTAACTTTTGATTTAGCATTAATTCATTGTATTCTAATTTATTCTCACTTATATAATCCTTTGGCTTTCCTACCATTAAAGTGGTAAATGTTTGATACTCTGGTTCCAATACAAAATAGCTTATTGCACCGCTTATAGCTACTGCTATTATAGGTAAAATAATTATTAGAGCAATCCACTTTTTTAGGATATAATACAAATCCCGTAAACTAATTTCTTCCATTATGTTCCTCCATTCTTATACAAGTAGAAACTAATTATATTATGACTTTTTCTGCCCCATAATTTAGATTCATACTTTTTAGATGTTCTTTTACCATATGGTCATTAAAAGTATTTAGACTTTCTTCTAAATATTTTAATTCCATCATAAGATCACCATAATCAATATATTCTTCTGGCTCTATGAATATTTTATCATGGCTAGTTTCTGAGACTTCTTCTTTGTTTAGAAGTAGCTCTTCGAATAGTTTTTCCCCTGGCCTTAGGCCAGTAAAACGAATTGGTATATCTACATATGGCTCATAGCCAGATAATTTGATTAGGTGAATAGCTAAGTCTATAATCTTAACAGGCTCACCCATGTCTAATATGAATATTTCTCCTCCTCGGGCTATTGCCCCTGCCTGTAATACTAATTGACATGCTTCGGGTATGGTCATGAAATATCTAATAATTTCTTTATCTGTAACAGTTACAGGGCCACCTTCAGATATTTGCTTTTTAAATAGGGGTATTACACTTCCGTTACTTCCCAATACATTTCCAAATCTTACTGCTACAAAATCTGTTTTGCTAATATTATTATGAGCTAATATTATCTTTTCACACATTCTTTTTGTTGCACCCATTACATTTGTTGGGTTTACTGCTTTGTCTGTAGATATTTGAATAAACTTCTTAACCTTATGCTTGTGGCTGGCTTGTACTAAATTTAAAGTTCCAAATACATTGTTCTTTATAGCATCCTTTGGACTCTTTTCCATTAGTGGTACATGCTTGTGTGCGGCGGCATGAAATATTACATCTGGTTTGTACATACTCATTACTTCTTCTACTCTGGCTTTGTCCCTTACAGAGCCAATTAATACTACTAGTTTTATATGTTCATACTTTTTCAATAGCTCTAATTGAATATTGTAGGTTGTATTTTCATAAATATCAAATATTATTAATTGCTTTGGATTATATTTAACAATTTGCCTACAGAGCTCTGAACCAATAGAGCCACCTCCCCCGGTGACCATTATGGTATTACTTGTTATAAGAGAACTTAATTCTAAACAATTTAATTTAATTTCATCTCGGCCTAATAAGTCTGTGATTTCAACATCTCTAATTTGGTTAATTGTTACTTTACCATCAATTAGCTCATATACACCAGGAAGTATTTTGGTTTTACATTTAGTCTTACTACACTCATTAATAATATTTTGCTTATTTGCTTTACTTACAGAAGGTAGGGCTATTATTATTTCATCAATTTTATATTTTTTGCATACCTC
>CAZIII010000125.1:0-6191 GCA_964539425.1 uncultured Tissierellaceae bacterium
CCATTTATTAATAGGCCACCAGTAAATATAAATTTATCCAAATGTCTTACCCCCTATAATCAATATTCATTTATATTTTAACCTTAAATATTGAACTAAGCAATCTTTATATAATGAAATAAATATTATTTGCAAGACTAAATTCAAACATTACTCACTGAAATATGATAAAATAGTTATAAATCTTGAGAAGAAAATTTGAGTAGGTGGTAAAGTGAAAAAAAGTATTGATAAAGATTTTGAAACTATAGGAAGAAGTCAGATAGAGCTTCAATTAAGATTAATATTAGGTAATCTTCATGAAGCTGTTTGTGTTATAAATACTGCTGGAATAGTTACATTTTGGAATGCTAGCTCTGAGAGACTATATGGCATTAATGCAGAAGAAATCGTAGGTTTTCATATAGAAAAGTTTTTCCCCAATGCCTTGCTTCTTAAAGTTTTAAGGGAGAAAAAAACTTTTGAAAATATAAAACATAAACCAAAAGATGAATCTGATATTATATTATCTGCCACACCTCTTATATATAATGGCGAATTAATAGGGGCTGTATCAACAGATAGGAATTTCAATGAAATTACAAATTTATATATGCAATTAGAACGAGAAAAGACCACGGTGGAAATCCTAAAGCAGCAGATTGAGGAAATTACTCAGGATAAATACTATTTTGGTAAGATCATTGGCAAATCTAAAGCCTTAATAGATGCAATGGTCATAGCTAAGCAAGTAGCCAAAGCCGATGCATCTGTTTTAATTACTGGTGAAAGTGGAACTGGAAAGGAAGTATTTTCAAGAGCGATCCATCAAGAAAGTCATAGGAAGGGAAATTTTATTCCAGTAAATTGTAGTGCAATCCCATCTAATCTTTTAGAATCAGAATTATTTGGTTATGTTGAAGGAGCTTTTACAGGAGCCTATAAAAAGGGAAGGCCAGGAAAGTTTGAATTAGCAAACGGGGGAACCTTGTTTTTAGACGAAATAGGAGATATGCCGTTGATGATGCAAGCCAAATTACTTAGAGTATTGCAGGATGGAATAATCACTAGAGTAGGTGGAGGTGAACCTATAAAGGTAGATGCAAGGATAATTGCTGCAACAAATAAGGATTTACAACAACTCATGGAAGAAGGACAATTTAGAGAAGATCTATACTATAGATTAAATGTAGTTTCCATATTAATACCTCCATTGAGAGAGCGCAAGGAGGATATTCCAGAACTTATAAATGATTTTATACTGGAATTTGCAGAGAAGAACAATAGGGAAGGAATGAACATATCTCCAGACGCAATGAAAATATTATCTAATTACCATTGGAAGGGAAATATTAGAGAATTAAAAAATACCATAGAAAGATTAGTAATTCTATCAAAAAATAATACAATTGAGATTGAAGATTTACCTATTGAGATTGTCAATAGCACAAGCAATACTTCTTTTATGGGAATGGATATATCTAATAACTTTGATTTAAAGAAATCAGTAGATGAGTATGAAAAAAGCATAATTTTAGAGGCGTTATTAACCACGAAGGGTAATAAGGTCCAGGCAGCAGAATTATTAAAAATAAAAAGATCTACATTATACTATAAATTGAACTTATATAATCTAACTGAATATATTTAGTAGAATTAGAAAATGCAGTTGAAGTATATCAGAGAATTACATGGTTTCAAGCATATGTCGGTTAATTGACAAGATAAATCCAAAAAACTGACACTGAAATATTAGATTGTTTCCTAATCTAGATTAATAATAAAAATAATTAGTTTGGCAAACTATGTAAAGACCTAAGTTTGTATAAGATAAATCTATATTGACTACAAAGCTATAAATCTAATATATAAAAGATGGTGTCAGAAATCTGTCAGATATTAGATTTTTTATTGCAAGAAAAGTTACAATGTAGTAAAATGCAAGATAAAAATCATATAGATATTTGGCATAAAACTTGCATTGTATATTTAGTTGGTGATAAGGAAAATGTTTTTATCATAAATTTAGGAGGGAAGAGAATGGGATTGTACGTAATTCCACTAAAACAACATGTAGGTGGACCATGTGTGCCAACTGTGAAGATTGGTGATGAGGTAATAAGAGGTCAATGCATTGCTGAGCCAAATGGACTCGGAGCTAAGATACATGCCAGTGTGCCAGGAATGGTTAAAAATATAACAGAAGAAGCTATAGAAATCGAAGGAATTATTAGTGATGAACAAGATTATGTTAAAATAAAAGAATGTGACAATATAGCAGATACTGCATTTGAAGCAGGTATAGTAGGTGCTGGTGGTGCAGGATTTCCAGCTCATATAAAACTGAAATCAGAAATTCCAGATGGATATGTAATTGCAAATTGTGTAGAGTGTGAGCCTATTTTAAACCATAATATAAAGGTATTAGAGGAGAATCCAGAGCTAGTCATAAGGGGTATAAGATATGCCATGGAGGCAACAAAGGCTCCAAAGGGATACATAGCAATAAAGGCAAAGAATAAAAGAGCTATAGATTCCTTGGTTAAAGCAATAGGCACTGCAACAGATGTAGAAGTAAAGGAATTAAGGGACATGTATCCAATGGGAGAAGAGCGAGCAATAATACATGAAATTTTTGGAATATGGCTAAGGCCAGATCAATTGCCCATAGAAGCTAAAGCAGTTGTGATGAATGGTGAAACATTAGCTAATTTGACTAGGGCAGTTGAGGACTTGAAACCTGTGATTGATAAGGATATCACAGTAGGGGGAAAATTAAAAAATGGTACAGAATCCAATATATTTTTACAAGTACCAATTGGAACTCCTATAAGTAGTCTTATTGAACAGTGTGGAGGAATAGATGGGGAATTTGGTGAAGTAGTAATTGGAGGACCATATACGGGTAAAGCAGGAGATATTCATAAATCTGTAGTAACAAAAATATCTGGTGGAGCCATTGTTACTATTCCACTACCAGAATATGCTGGGCCAATAGGGCTACTTGTATGTGCATGTGGTGCAGATGAAACTAGACTTAGGGATATAGCTGGTAAAATGAAATCAGAGGTTGTAGCCGTGACAAAATGCAAGAACATAGTAGAGGTAAGAGGTGCTAATAAATGCTTAACACCAGGAGATTGCCCTGGACAGGTTCAAGGGATAATGGACCTTAAGAGAAATGGTGCTAAAAGAGTTTTAGTATCCAATTGCAGTGATTGTACAAATACTGTAATGTGCTGTGCTCCAAATATGGGGTTACCAGTGTATCATCATACAGATCATATATTTAGAACAGTAGACCACGAACTAACAAGAAGGCTTCCTATGGAAGAAAAATAGTAAAATAGGATTTTATTAGGAGGTATAGAATATGTCAATAAGCGCTGAACAAGCACAAAAACTTAAAAATGAATTTGCCGTAGTATGCTGTAGAACAGAATCAGGTACTATTATATCAGCAGATCATCTGGAAGATCCAGAAATTTTTCCAGATCTCATAGATTCAGGTTTGCTTTCCATACCAGATAATTGTGTGAAAATAGGACAGGTTATAGGAGCTAAGATTATAAAAACTATTGATTCATTAACACCTGTGACTGTGGATATTGTAGAGGGAATAAAGGAAATTGAATCTACAGATACAAGTATAGATAATCTTACAGATTCAGATAAAAAGGCAGTTTTCAAAAACAATATGAATGCTGGAGATATGATTAAGGCATCTGATTTAGAAAATCCAAAGAATTTTGAAAAACTAGAGGATTCTCTTCTTATTAAACTTAACGATAAAGTACTAACTAGGGGAGAGGTAATTGGATCAAGACTTACTCAAAATGTACCAGCCCTTACACCTGTTACTGCGGATATGCTAGAAGGTTATGTAGCTCCAGTAGAAATGGAAGATGCTATAGCAGCTACTGGAGTTGTACAAGGTGGAGTATTAAGAATTAAAATAGCTGAAGGTAAGGGAATTGATATTGAAGTTCCTTTGGGAAGTTATGTAGCACCTTCACAGACAGTGGCAGTTAATACAACAAGTAATAAATCAGAGGCTCTAGCGGAAGTAATAAAACCTGCTCCTGAAAAAGTACTTAGAAAACTTGTTAAAAAACATTTCCAAATAGATGAAGTAAAGTTTGGACCTGAAACAAAAATTGAAGGAACTACTTTATATATTCGAGAGAATATTGGAGAAGATGCAGTTAAGGTAGATCAATTAGTTAAGAAGATAAAAGTAGAAATCATTACTCCAAATCAATACAATATGTATTCAGAAACAATAATGGATGTTCAGCCTATAGCTACAAAGGAAGAAGGCAACAAATTAGGTACAGGAGTAACTAGGGTATTAGACGGTGTAATCGTCATGGTAACTGGTACTGATGAAAGTGGAGTTCAAATCGGTGAATTTGGTTCATCAGAAGGTATTCTTGAAGAAAATATTATGTGGGGAAGACCTGGTGCTCCTGATAAGGGCGAAATATTTATTAAAACTGAAGTTGTAATTAAAGAACACACTAATATGGAAAGACCTGGACCACTGGCAGCTCACAAGGCTACAGATTTTATTACCCAAGAAATCAGAGATGCATTGAAGAAATTAGATGAGTCTTTAGTAGTTGAAGAAGAAGAGTTTGTTCAAACAAGAAGGCTAGGCAAGAAAAAAGTTGTTATAGTTAAAGAAATCATGGGTCAAGGAGCTATGCATGACAATTTAATACTTCCAATGGAGCCAGTTGGTATACTGGGAGCCAAACCAAATGTTGATCTTGGAAATGTTCCAATAGTTTGTTCACCACTGGAAATATTAGATGGAGCTATACATGCACTTACTTGTATAGGACCTGCATCTAAGGAATGCTCAAGGCATTATTGGAGAGAACCTCTTGTAATGGAAGCTCTTAAGGACGAAGAACTAGATTTATGTGCAGTTGTATTAGTTGGAAGCCCTCAAATTAACTCTGAAAAATTCTATGTATCTGAAAGAGTTGGCATGACTGTTGAAGCCATGGGTGTTGATGGTGCATTTGTAACTACTGAAGGATTTGGAAATAATCATATTGATTTTGCCAGCCATATTGAACAAATAGGAATGAGAGAAATACCTGTAGTTGGTTCATCATTCTGTGCAGTCCAAGGTGCATTAGTAGTTGGTAATAAATATATGACACATATGATAGACCATAATAAGTCAGAAGCAGGAATTGAGAATGAAGTACTATCCTGCAACACATTGACTAAAGAAGATGCAATTAGGGCAATCGCTATGTTGAAATCTGCCATAGCTAATGAAGAGGTAGTTCAACCTGAAAGAAAATGGAATCCAAATGTTAAGGAAACCAATCTAGAGTTAATAGAGAAAACAATAGGAATGAAGATTGAAAGACAAGAGAATGAAACTTCTATTCCTATGAGTGAAAAAAGAAAAGAAAAATATAGTTAATAAAGTTAGGTGCTAATATGAAATACATTGATAATGTAAGGTATATGGAAGGTATTATTGTTGAATTAAGTGATGGTGCTGTAGGTATAGATTTCAAAGGAAGAATGGGATTTTTAAAGATTCCAATGAGAATGTTGATTACGGATTATCCACTAGAGGTAGGTCAGGAAGTTTGTTTGAATATGAGCTATGTGGAAGTCTTAAGTCCAGTACCAAATGATAAATATATAAGCAATATAGATAAAAAAAGGAATAAGGAGGTATAAAAATGAACTTGACGGTAGTAAAGGGATTACAATCTGAAATATTTGTACCAATTACCCCTCCTCCAGTATGGACTCCTGTAACTAAAGAGTTGAAGGAAATGACTGTAGCTTTAGTTACAGCAGCTGGTGTTCATGATAAAAAGGATAAAAGGTTTAATCTTGCGGGAGATTTTACATTTAGAGAAGTTAGAGATACGACTCCATCTAATGAATTGATGGTATCCCATGGAGGATATGATAATGGAGATGTTAACAAGGATATTAACTGTATGTTTCCAATAGAAAGAAGGGTTTATAAAATCCATAGCTCCTGTACATATAGGATTTATGGGTGGTGGAGGAAACCAAGAAAAATTCCAGAATGAAACAGGTCCTAAAATTGCGAAGATTCTTAAAGCAGAAGGGGTAGATGCTGTATTGATGACTGCTGGATGAGGTACTTGCCACCGCTCTGCCGTGATTGTGCAGAGAGCGATTGAGGAAGCAGGTATACCAACTAT
>CAZIII010000126.1:0-6189 GCA_964539425.1 uncultured Tissierellaceae bacterium
CTACACCATAAGGTTCTCTTCTGACAGTATAGGTATAATGCTCTATTTCAAACTCATAATCTTTTATAAGCGATATATGATTTTTAATGTCTTCTATATAGGATTGGACATGTGTTTCTCTAGCAAACTTGAATCCACAACCCAGTTCTTTTACTATAATCCGAGCCATTTTGTCAGCTCTCTTTTCCAATTCCTCAACAACTTCGTCAATGTCATAGGCAGTCGGCATTTTCTAGTCTCATTCAGATATAATTCTTAATATATGAATTTACATCAATCTCATCTGAATTAGGTATCTTTGCAAAAATTTCTTTTGTGGCAGGGTTTTCAACGTCAATAAACTTTTTAGTGTGAGGTTCTATCCATTCACCATTGATATATATCTTACTATAATCCATTAAATTATTCTCCTCTCATATTTATGCCCTACACTATAAGCATTAAACCATTTTGTAGTATTCGGTTCCTAATTATACTATTTAACTTTAGCTCATAATATCAAAAAAGTATCACAAGTTCTTTCTTAAATTCAAAATTGAAATATGTTATATAAAAAGTGCACCTCCATAAATTAAAATATATTTTTTAACTCTTGGAGTGCACTTTAAACAATAACAAGCTTTAATTATTGCTATTTGTATTTAATTTATATCCTCAGCTTTTGATATTATGTTTTTCTTTAATCTTACATTTGGTTCTACTGGTATTTTGAAAAATGGTACAAATTTATCTAACCCTGTAATTGTTAATATAAGCATCGATCCAATTGTTACAAACGTCATGAAACTGAATCTAATTACATCTATATAAACAAAATCAAATAATGGAAATATCGCATTACATAATGCTATATAATACACCATTTGACCATGCCATGGTATCAATTGGGCACCAAATACTCCAAATGCATCCAAAAATGCAGAATTTCTTAGCCTTAACTTATACATATCTTCTTCACTAGCTTCTACTGCTTCATCAGTTATCTCTTTTGTAATAGGACCTACTGTCATAATCATTGCAGTTTCATCTGTAAGACAAGCATTACCTAATATGCTTAGTAATGAATTCCAAACTAATAAGTGTCTTACTTTATGTGAATGTTTAATTATAAATTTACCTATTGGTTTAAAGGCGTCCATATCAGACATTAAACCAGCAAACAACGATGCAAATATGGTTACAACAATCACCCAACTACCTGCATCAGAAAACCCCGATAACAATACTTCATTTAAATAAAACATAGTATCTGTAACAGTCCCAGCAAATACCCCAAGGATATAGGATGATGATATTCCAGCTATCAAGCATATTAAGGTATCTATCCCTGCTATTGCTGTACCTAAGACTATAAATAAAGGTATCATCATATAAATTGGTGTTGTATTTGCCATAACCTGATTTAATAAATCTACTGATGATGGATTTGATTCTGCAAGATAATCCCAAACACTTTCTGGAATGCTGGATATTGCCACTGTAGCATCTACAGTTCCACTAGATAAGCTACTCGCTGCTAGATAAAATAATATACTTGAAACTAATACACATAGCAATGACCAACCAAGTTGATGCCTAACCCTATCTGGAACTTTAACTTCTTGCACTGCTGAACTTAATATTGTAGTGTCTGATATTAAACCTATATTGTCCCCAAAACATGAACCACCTAATATTGCACCAGCTGTTAATGGAAAACTACCACCAACTACATAATTTAACCATAATAATATTGGAGAACAAGTTGCCATAGTTCCCCAAGAAGATCCAGTTGCTACTGAAAGAGCACAAGTAACTAAAAACGAGATTAAAGGTACTGTACGAGCTGAAGCACCAAAATCTAAAGCTGTATTAATAAGAACTGCTCCAACTCCTGTTGTCATAAAACTATTTCCAAGTCCATAAGCTAAGAGCAATATAAACAATACTGGAACAACTTTTCTAACATTTTCTAATCCAGCATCCATTACATCAACCATACTCTTTTTAGTTACTTTCATATCTATGATAAAGGCTACTATCGTAGCAAGCAACACCGCCATTATCATATCTAATTTAAAAATAAGTATTAATCCAACTAAAGTAACAACTGGAAAGAATTTAAGTAAATTTTTCATTCTATTCACCCCATATTATTTTTTATATTATCTTTACGAATTGCTTCTCCTTACGTATTATAATCACCAATTTTAACTAATTACTATTGTTATACTCATTTTTTGGTATTAATTAAGCCATCTTAAACACTAGTAGAGATCTTATAAGATGATTTAAGTTCATCAATAAATTTAACGACTTCTTCCTCTTTAGTAGCCCACGATGTAATAAGTCTAATTAATGTATTATTATCATCTACCTTTCTCCATTCAGAAAACTTAAACTTTTTATCTAGCTCATAAATTACTGAATTAGGTAATGTAACAAAAACTTGATTAGTTAATACTTCATATTCTGTCTCAATGTCAAGATTAGTTAACCCTTCACCTATAAGTTGAGCCATTTTATTTGAATGCTCTGCTAATTCAAAATATAGATTATCTTTAAAAAGGGTTTCAAACTGAACTCCCAAGATCCTGCCCTTTGCCATTAATGCACCATGCTGTTTTATATGAAATCTAAAATTCTTTTTTAAATCATCATTGCAAATAACAATTGCTTCACCAATTAAAGCACCATTTTTTGTGCCCCCAATATAAAATACATCAGTCAAATTTGGTAAATCGGATATTTTTATATTATTTTCTTTAGAACAAAGTGCGCTTCCAAGTCGTGATCCATCAATATATAAATACAAATTATTTAGCTTACAGTACTCATATATTAATGATAGTTCTTCTTTTGTATAAATCAATCCCGTTTCTGTAGAATTCGTAATATAAACTGCCCCAGGTTTTACCATATGTTCATCTGTGTGACTTTCCACAACAGATTGAATCATTTTTACATCCAATTTCCCATTTATTGAATCTACTTCGCAAATTTTGTTGCCATTAGCTTCTATTGCTCCCGCTTCAAACACACTAATATGCCCTTGATCAGTAGCAATTATTGATTCGTATCTTTTGAGCATAGATGCAATTACAATTAAGTTAGCCTGTGTTCCTCCTGCAACAAAATGGATATCAACATCCTCACTCTCCAAATGATTCATGATATTTCGTTTTGCTTTGCTACAGTAGATGTCTTCACCATAACCATCTTGCTGTACAAAATTTGTTTCTCTTAGAGCATCAATAATACTTATATGTGCTCCCTCACTATAATCACCGGCAAAACTATACTTCAAATGAATCTCCCCCTTTATTTGTTTTTTTATAGTTCGTTGCAAAACTCTGCAACTCGCATAAATACTACATTTATATATATTGAAATGGCTGGATTCCCCCATTTTTGGGTATATATACATTAACAAGATGTGTATAACTCAAAACAAATGATGAAAGGAGAATCCTATGCCAGTTTCAGCTAAACAACTAACTTTTTGTGATATTTCTAAGGATTTTGATTAATTTTATAATCAAAATCAGAATAATTTGCTTTCAATGTCAATATATAAATGTATGAAAAATGAAAAATAACCCTATCTGCATTTTAATATTGAATTAAATTGCAAATTTTACTACTCGTTGATTAAACCTAATTCCTGTAGTTTACTACCCATTGGTATACCTTCTTCATTCCACCCCCTCAATTCATAATATTCATCCAAAAGTTGCTGCATTTCTTCCTCATTCAAGACAGACGTAGGTTCGCCACTAGGCAAAGGCTGTTCAAAGAATCTCCTAGGTAGCCTGTCATCTTTCCTTGTAAATCCTTCCCTAAGATTAAACAACTTTACCTGGTTCCATATCCTTTCTCCAAGTTGTAATAATTCTTCTTCTGTATATGTTATACCTGTCACGTTTTTAAACATTTCTAGGTATGTATCACATGTGATTCCATATTGACCAAAGTCACATTTCACAAAGGAATCTAAGGCTGCAAGGTAATCTTGGAGGTAAACTACAATTTCAGCCTTATTTTTAGTTCCAAGCCTTTCAACGGGCTCATCCTTCCATGTTCCCCCTATCTCATAATTAATAGGAAATCCACGTTGATGACATCCTCCACGGTCACCAGTCATATATGCCAAGCCCATTCCTGGAACAGTTCTCGGCCCCCATGCTGGAGTCTCCAATCCCTTGGTGTGTAAAGCAAAAGCGTCTGATTCCGGACCTAGCTTTTCGGATGCCCTCTTCACACCTTCGGCCAGCATATCACCTATTTCATTTTTTCTGTATGCAATATCATTAATAAGCTTTTCTACAACCTTTTCGTTTCCAAATTCTATAGGCATATCATACATATCTTCCGATATTAATCCTTTTTCGTATGCCTCCATAGCGAATGCTATACCACTTCCGGTAGACATACTATCTAATCCAAGACCATCACATAACTTTACCAAATATGAAATTGTTCGAACATCACCAAGCTCTAAATTTGATCCCATTAGAGCAGTACTTTCATATTCTATTATATCGGTAACAGTTCCTGCATATTTCCCAGTTTTGATGATACCTACTTTACTACATCTAATAGGGCATGATAGACATGCTGTATCTCTGAGCCATAGTGTTTCTTTGTGTTTATCTGGATACAAACTTTCGACTTTATCAGATTGACCTGCATTAAAATTCCTTATAGGCAGTAGATTCGTTTCATTAGCAAAGGGAACAGAACCTATAGTACCTTCCAAAGTAAATCCTTGAGTACTCGGATTTTCTCTTATTTCTTCAAACGCTTTATCACATGATTTCATAAATTCTTTTGGATCTTTTGCAGGTACTCCATATTTTCCTCTTATGGCAACCGCTTTTAGGTTTTTAGAACCCATAACAGCACCTATTCCACCTCTTCCAGCATGTCGATTATATTCACAGCTTAGCAATGCAAATCGAACTAAATTTTCTCCCGCAGGACCAATGCATGAAATTTTAACTGTATCGTCTTTCAATTCTTCCTTTATTGCAGTATTAGTTTCAAAAGTATCCTTTCCCCATAAATGGCTTGCATCTACAATTTGCACATTATCCGAATCTATCCATATATACACGGGTTCTTTGGATTTTCCTTGTATCACAATTCCATCATAGCCTGCATATTTGATTTCAGCAGCAAAGGAGCCTCCAAAATATGAGTCACTAAATGTACCTGTCAATGGAGACTTAGACACAGCACATCCTCTCATAGCAGGAGCTAAAGTACCTGTAAGTGGACCAGGAAAAAACATCAATACATTATCCGGGCTTAATGGGTCTGTGCCAGCAGGAACTAAGTCATATAAAAGTTTAGCACCAAAGCCCTTTCCTCCAACAAACTTATTCTTTAATTCAACGGATAAATCCTTCTCTTCTACAGTCTTGTTTGATAAATCTATAAATAATAACTTTTCCATGTAACCATCCATGTTTTCACCTCCTTATAGTTCGACCAAGCGCAAAGCACCTGTAGGACAGTATTTTACACATAACGGGTCTCCTGAACACAAATCACATTTTACTGCTTTTCTATCCTCATTCATATATATTACTTGTATAGGACATATTTGGGCACATTTTCTACACCTTTTACATGCAGCTTCATCTATTTCCACAGCTCCTGTCTCTTCATTTCTTGTGATTGCATTAAAGACGCACACTTTTTGACAGAATGCATTTTCACAATGATTGCAGACTATCGGCTTATGAACTACCCCCTCCATTTCCATATTAATTAATAAACATGCATTCCTTGGGTTATATGTACCAGCCGTTTTTTGGGAACAAACTAATTGGCAGATTCCACAGCCAGTACACAAATCAAAGTTAGCAATAATTTTAGTAGGCAATGCAACACCCCCTTAAATGATTTATTTAACGTTCTCTGCTTATATATTGGAAAACATCTATAACATAAATAGTCCATCATACTATCAAGGTCATTATTCAAGCCTTAGTCTAAAATAGATATTTTTCTATAGTCAGTGATAAGTATTTTAACATTAAAAACATCTCTTCTATTACCTCTTTATTTTTCTAATATTTTCATTAAGTCTTTATATAGTATTCTTTAGAGATAACAATTTGATATAAGATAAACCCAGCTAAAGTTTTTAGTCAAAAATGCCAGAAAAGAATTAGTAACATATGTAAATAGGGTACTAGATCA
>CAZIII010000127.1:0-6177 GCA_964539425.1 uncultured Tissierellaceae bacterium
TTACATGTCAGGCGCAAAACGCGATGTGGTAAAGGAGATTAATGATGCAGGATAAAAATAATTCATCTAATAAAAACAAATTTGATTTAAAAAGAATAACAAATAGCGTTGGATTTTCTTCATTTGCATCTGCATTAATGGCCATTATACTTGGTCTAGTTTTTGGATTTATTGTAATGCTCGTTGCTGCACCAGGGAGTGCAATAGCAGGACTTAGATATATAGTCTTAGGAGGATTTAATCGTATTGGTAGTGTTCTTTATTTTGCAACTCCAATATTAATGACAGGTTTAGCAGTTGGTTTTGCATTTAAAATGGGCTTATTTAATATAGGTGCTTCAGGACAATATACAATGGGGATGTTTTTTGCCCTATATGTAGGTTTTATGTGGGACTTACCTAATGGTTTACATTGGATAGTAGCTATTTTAGCCGGAATGCTGGGAGGAATGCTTTGGGGCTTCATACCTGGTTTTTTCAAAGCCTTTCTAAATGTAAATGAAGTAATTACATCAATTATGTTCAACTATATTGGCATGTATTTAGTTGATATGCTCGTTCAAGGAAATTCGATTATGTATAATTCTACTATGACTAGAACCAACTATTTGTCACCAAATGTGCAAATTCCATCCCTAGGTATTGTTGGATCCAATGTAAATCTAGGAATTATATTTGCAATAATCATTGGATTCATTTTGTATATTGTTTTGCAAAAAACTACTTTTGGATATGAGCTAAAAGCAACAGGATTTAATAAGCATGCCAGTGAATATGCTGGAATGAAAGGAAAAACAAATATAATGATTACAATGGTAATAGCTGGTGGGCTAGCAGGTTTGGGTGGAGCATTTGCCATACTATCACCATCTGCCATTGCAGGTAGCAGTATGACCTATGAACCTATTAATATTATTGCTGCTGCTGGGTTTAATGGTATCGCTGTTGCACTTCTTGGTAATTCTCATCCATTGGGAATTATTTTATCATCAGTTTTTATCTCTCATATACAGCGTGGAGGTACATTAGCAAGTCTTGTAGGGTATAAACCAGAAATAATAGATGTTGTAATAGCTATAATTATCTATTTCTCAGCTTTCTCTATGATAATGAATGCTACACTTGCAAACTTCTTTAAAAAACGCATTGAAAAGAGACATCAAAGTTCTGAAACTGCAGATGATGAATCTCTTAATCCTAAATCAGATAAATTGTCTAATAATGATATAAAGGAGGCAGAATAATGGAAACTTTATATTATTTAATACAAAATATGCTTCCTGTGGCCATTCCACTGCTTCTTGTAGCATTAGGTGGTATGTTTAGTGAAACATCTGGGGTAATAAACTTGGCACTAGAAGGAATTATGCTTTTTGGAGCATTCTTTGGAGCTTTATTTGTTTTTTTAGTTCAAGAATCAGGCATGAGTCCTCAAACAATTTTGCTTATTGGAATGATAATAGCAGCAATAGCAGGAATAATCTATTCTCTGTTATTATCCTTTGCAGCAGTAACTATGAAGGCAAATCAAACAATTACAGGAACTTCTCTTAATATGCTAATACCAGCAGCAATCTTGTTATTTTCAAAGATGTTCTTCAATAGCGATGGTATTACAACTAAGATGAATTTTTATATTCGAAAAATGCCTGTATTGGGAGATATCCCCGTACTAGGACAAATGTTTTTTCAAAAAACATATCTAACAGTTTCGATTGGTTTTGTTTTTCTAATTATATGTATTATTGTATTTTATAAAACTAAGTTTGGCCTTAGACTTAGAGCATGTGGAGAACATCCTCATGCAGCAGACTCCGTAGGTATAAATGTTCACAAAATGAGATATGCAGGTGTTTGTATATCAGGTATATTAGGCGGGATTGGAGGATTCTTCTATTCTGTTGGAGTTATGGATGGTAATGTAAATGGACACACTGGTGTTGCTGGATTTGGATTTTTAGCTTTAGCAGTAATGATATTTGGTCAATGGAAACCTGGCAAAATCTTTTTCGGAGCATTATTCTTTGCATTCCTTAGAACCCTAGCCTATTCAGTTTCTTTGATACCATTTCTTTACAATCTAGGTATCAATCAAACTTACTACAAGATGATGCCTTATCTTGCTACAATGGTAGTGCTTGCATTTACATCTAAGAAATCCAGAGCACCAAAAGCTGAAGGTATTCCATACGATAAGACCCAAAGATAGTAGATCAAAAAAATATATAAATTTCAAGAAAAAGCTTCCTCAGTATTTTTAATACTTCCATGGAAGCTTTTTTATTTTGTACTTTTGTAAACATCTGATATAATATAGATATAGAAACTATATCTAGAGAGGATTGGACTGAATGAAACTTAGCTATGATTTAACCTTAGAACAATCACAAAAGCTAGTTATGACACCAGAATTGAGGCAAGCTATAGAATTACTTCAATTCAATAGTCTAGAATTAAAGGAATATATATCTAATGAACTGGAAGTAAACCCTATGCTTGAAGCAGTAAGTTCTGGGGAACAATTTGAAGACTTGGATAATTATAAACAGGACAAGGAAGTAGATTGGAAAGAATACCTAGAAAGATATGATGATATAAGCTATAGACCTCAAAGAGATAAGAATATAAAGGAGCATAATTACGAGGCATTTGTATCATATGAACCTACATTAAATGAGTACTTAATGTCTCAGCTTAATCTTGTGTGTCTAGGGAATAAAGAATGGAAAATAGGAGAGAATATCATCCAAAATATCGATGAAAATGGATATTTAACATTATCCATAGAAGATATCGCAGAGTATATGAAGTGTAATATAGAAGAAGTTGAAATACTACTAAGAGTAGTTCAAACTTTTGAACCTCTGGGAGTAGGTGCTAGGGATTTAAGAGAATGTCTATTGATACAAATAAGGGAAAGAAAAGACTATGACAGTTACGTAATGACAATAATCAGAGATTACTTAGAAGATTTAGGACATAATAAAATACAAAAGATCGCTAAAGAGCTCAATCTAGATTTAATTCAAGTGCAAGAGGCAAGTGATTATATAAAAGGACTTGAACCTAAGCCTGGTAGAAGTTTCTATAGCAATGATGAGATTAGATATGTTACCCCAGATGCTAGTATAGAATTAATAGAAGGAAAATTTGTAGTTGTTTTAAATGATACAACAGGTCCTAGATTAAATATTAACTCCTACTATAGGGAACTGATGAAAACAGGGAAGGATAAAAACACCATAGAATTCCTTAATGATAAGTTTAATTCAGCAATGTGGATAATCAGAAGTATAGAACAAAGAAGATCTACCATTAAGAAAGTAATAGAATCTATATTGAAATTCCAAATGGATTTTTTTCTAGAAGGTGAGAAATCATTAAGGCCATTAAATTTGAAAGATGTGGCCGAGGACATAGAAATGCATGAATCAACAATATCTCGAGCAACCAACGGGAAATATGTCCAGACACCTAGAGGGTTATTTGAGTTGAAATATTTCTTTTCATCAGGATTATTAGGAGATGATGGTGATATATCTTCAACAAGTATAAAATCTGATTTAAGAGAAATAATTAATGAAGAAGATCCTAAGAAACCACATAGTGATCAAAAAATATCTGAGATACTGAAAACTCAAGGGATAAATATTTCCAGGAGAACTGTAGCAAAATACAGAGACGAGTTGAATATACCATCTTCTTCAATGAGAAGAAGATATTAGAAATAAATTGACTTTATGTATTGCAATAAAAAGCATACTAATATATACTAAGGGTAGTGGAATTAATATTCTGCTATTTCTTTATCTTATATGGGACGTAAAATGCATCCTGTGGGACAAAAATAATCCCATAAGCTCGAAATAAACTTTTATGATCACGAGGTGATTAATTGGATACTTTGGAATTACTTAAAACAATAGCACCAGAAATGATTGAGATAGTTGAAAAAAGGTATCAAATCCTTAGATCTATTTCTTATAACCAGCCAATAGGTAGAAGAACATTAGCAAATGAACTGAGTTTCAAAGAAAGGGCGATTAGGGACGAAGTAGATATGATGAAATCCCTAGGGTTATTAACTGTAGATATAATGGGTATGTATATAACTGAAGATGGTAAAAAGATTTTAGATGAGATTGACTTAATTTATAATAACTTAAAGGGTATACCAAAGTTGGAAGAAAGGTTAATAAATCTATTAGGTATTAAGAAAGTAATAATCGCCCCAGGAAATTTAAATGACAATAGAATGGTTCTAAAGGAAATGGGTAAAATTACTTCAAGGATGCTAAAAGGTATTATTCAGCCTAAAAATATTATTGGGATAACTGGTGGTAGTACAATGGCAGCTGTTGCTAATGAAGTAACATTTGACAACAAGTCTAGAGATATAATGGTTATACCAGCACGAGGGGGCCTGGGATCAGAAGTAGAGACCCAATCCAACTCAATAGCAGCCAAATTAGCCGGACAATTGGGCGGTTCGTATAGGCTATTGTATGTACCAGATAGTATTGATGAAGAGACCTTAGAGTTAATGCTAAAAAATAAAGACATCAAAGAAACAATGGAGAAAATGGATAAGATGAATATCCTAGTTTTTGGCATTGGCAGGGCTGATGTAATGGCTAAAAGGAGAAATCTTCTAGAGGAAAAGATAGGGGAATTACTTCAACATGGAGCTGTGGCAGAATCCCTAGGTCATTACTTTGATATAAAGGGAAATGAAGTATTGGAATATAAAACCATAGGCTTACCCCTTGAGAAGTTTAAGTTATTAGATAATATTATTGGAGTTGCAGGTGGGGAAGATAAGGCTGAGGCCATAGTAGCTGTATCTAATTTAAATAAAAATATGACTTTAATAATAGATGAATCATCTGCAAGAAAAATACTTGAGATAGTTTGAAAAGCTAAATAATAGCTATAAATATAAAAAATATTAGGAGGTATTTTTATGTCAATGAAAGTTGGTTTAAGTGGATTTGGTAGAATAGGTAGAGATGTTTTAAGAGCGTATGCAGAAAATGGTGTAAATGAATTTGAAATAGTTGCCATTAATGCATCAGGTAGTTTACATGATTTAGCACATTTATTTAAATATGACACAATGTATGGAAAATTTGATGGAACTATAGAAGTAGCAGAAGATGGATTTATTATTAATGGCAAAAAGATTAAAGTAGTAGCACATAGGGATCCAGTTGAAATACCTTGGAAGGAATTAGGAGTTGAATTAGTTATAGATTCAACAGGTGCATTTAGAGACAAAGAAGGTCTATCTAAACATATAACAGCAGGAGCAAAGAAAGTAATCGTAACAGCACCAGCTAAAGACGAAGATATTACAATAGTATTAGGGGTAAATGAAGAAAAATATGACCCAGCTAATCATCATATTATTTCTAACGCTTCTTGTACAACAAACTGTTTAGCACCAGTAGCTAAAGTTATATTAGAAAACTTTGGAATTAACAAAGGTTTGATGACTACAATTCACGCATATACAAATGATCAACAAATACTAGATAAAAGACATAAAGACCTTAGACGTGCAAGAACAGCTGCACAAAATATAATCCCAACTACAACAGGTGCTGCAAAAGCTGTAGCATTAGTGTTACCAGAACTAAAAGGAAAATTAAATGGATTCTCAGTTAGGGTTCCAGTGCCTACAGTTTCCATGGTAGATGTAGTATTTGAAGTTGAAAAAGGAACTACAGCAGAAGAAGTTAATAAAGTATTAAAAGAAGCTAGTGAAGGAAAATTAAAAGGAATACTAGGTTTTTCTGAGGAACCATTGGTTTCATCAGACTATATTGCAGACCCTCGTTCATCCATAGTAGACGGATTATCAACTATGGTTATAGACAATATGGTTAAAGTTGTTTCATGGTATGACAATGAGTGGGGATATTCAGAAAGAGTTGTAGACCTTGCAAAATTAGTAGCAAACAAATAGATTTATAAATAAGTTCGGTTTTCGGTGCCAGGCACCAAAAACCGAACTTATTCAAAGATTTGTGATGGAGGGATGGGAATGCTAAATAAAAAATCATTAAAGGATCTAGATTTTGCGGGCAAGAAAGTCTTAGTTAGATGTGATTTTAATGTACCTATGGATGAAAATGGAGAAATAACAGATGATATCAGAATAACTAGTTCATTACC
>CAZIII010000128.1:0-6169 GCA_964539425.1 uncultured Tissierellaceae bacterium
GTGAGAATATCTTTTACTATACCTTCTGTTAATTCTCCAGAACGTTGATTTTGTTTCTCTACAATTTTAACCTTTATACCAGGCTTTATGTCTGATCGAATTGTACCTTCCATAATCTAAAACTCCTTTTATAGTGTTCATTTATATAAAATTATATTTTAATAGAGAAATTTCAATCTCTACTTCTTTCCCTATACCTTCTCATATCTTCTGCGTCTTTGACTTCTAATCCTTTTTCTCCAGCTAAGGATTCAAAATGGTGAGTAAATTCATGTAGCAAAGTTGCTTTTAGTTTTTCTCTTAATGTTCCTATAGATACTCTATTATATACCTTTTCAAAAGAACCATAGTATATTTCTATATGCCTCCCAGCAATGCTTCTTACATACTGGCCCATAATATATAAATCATTATCACTTCTACTTTCTGGATGTAATTTATATTCTGGTAAAAGAACAATTCCTTGATTCAATTTATCAAAAAAACCTGTAGGTAATTCTTCTGCTATATCATCAAGTATAGTATGTACTTCTTCTATTGATGGAAAATCATTCATGAATAACAAATCCTTTCTTTTGAATTAAGAGACAAAAGATTAATTGTAAATATTAATGAACCCTGCTTAATCCCATCTCTACTATTTCTTTTATTAATTCTTCATATTCCATATCCGCAGAGTATGCCATTTTGCAAATATCACTATTGTTTTTATCTAGTCCAGGTAAGGAATTAATTTCTATCACATATGCCTTTCCATCTTTTAATCTTATATCTACCCTTGCATAATCCCTTAGCCCAAGGCTCTTAAATGCATTGATAGCTGTCTTTGAAATATTTCTTCTTGTATCTTCATCTATTCTTGCTGGTATGTGATAAATGGTATCATCTGCATAATTAAATTTTACTTCAAAGCTATATATTTTATTTAACCCCTTTGGCAATTTAGAAAAGTCTATTTCTAATATAGGGAGTACTTTTATATCTTCGTCATTTCCTATAATTCCTACAGTAAATTCCCTGCCGTCAATATATTCCATAATCATTATAGGTGGATTATATAATTCAAGGCTTTCTTCTACCTTTTTAATCAAAGATTCTTTATCGTATGTTAAACTATCATCTTGAATACCTCTACTTGAACCTTCGTCTTTAGGTTTCACTAATAAAGGAAACTTTAGGTCGATCTTCTCAATCTCCTCAGCATTATAAACATATGTGAATCCTGGTGTAGGTATGTTTGAAGCTTTAAATATCTTTCCTGAAAATATCTTGTTATAAGCCAGCCCATGAGCTAAAGGTGCGGACCCTGTATATGGTATACCCTCATATTCCAACATGGATGGCAATTGTGATAGACTGGATTCCCCTTGAACTCCATTACATAGATTAAAAACTAAGTCAACTTGTTCTTCATTAATATTTTCAATTAATTTTTTGTCCATAACTAGGTTAATGACTTCATATTCATCTGATAATGCTTTTTTAATATGTTTCATAGTTATCTTATGCTGCTTATCCTCTTGTATTCCTTCTTCTCCTGGAAGAAACTCTACTCTTGGTTGATCCGTTACTATTGCAATTTTCATATTTACAACTCCTATCTATGTAAATATCATATCACAATCTACAGTTAATCCAAAATTCCCACAGTAAATAATAGTTATTAATCTAATATTGTTATCTCAATTCTCCTATTATTAGCTCTTCCTTCAGCTGTATCATTTGAATCAATAGGTCTTTGTTCTCCAAATCCACTAACTGAAATTCTTTCTTCTTCAATATTCATATCATCAATCATAAATCTTGCTACTCCCATGGCTCTTGCCACCGACAGCTCCCAATTTGATGGAAATTCATTAGTTTTAATAGGTATATTATCTGTGAATCCTTCTATTATTATGAGATTTGGTATGCTTTTTATTTTCTCTACTATTTCATGTAAGACAGTAAAACCACCTTCCGAAATACTTGCCTCTCCACTATTAAACAAGACACCTTCTTTGAATCGAATAACCATCCCTTTATTTCCTTGAATTATATTTACAGACTCCATTAAGTTATTCTCTTTTAAAAAGTCTAGAAAACTACTAGAAGAGTCTGGTGTGTCATTTTCTTCCATCAATAGTGAATATAGAGATTCTTTCTCTTCCTTTAACTTTTCATTTTCCTGATTTAATCCATCTACTTGTGAAGTCAAACTTTCTTTTATAGTCTCTAGAATACTAGCTTCTTCCGCTGTATATGTAAAAAACACAATAAAAAAGCACAGAATAATGGTTATCATATCACTATAAGTAATGAGCCAAGATCCCCCATAATCTACTTCATACTTGTCCTTAAAATTCTTTGAATTCATAGTCATTATAATCCCTTTCCTGTCTATTCTCTCTAGGATAAACTAATCGTTTTTCTTCTTTAAGCATTACATTCATCTTATCGAATACATTTCTAGTTGAATCTTCTTTTGAAATAAGTAAAATTCCTTCTTTGATCATACGATGTTGTAACAATCTCTGTTCTGTGTGTTCCTGTATTCTTGCCATTAGTGGAAATGCTATAAAGTTAGCAACTAAGGATCCATATAATGTACTAACTAGTGCATATGCCATATTTCCCATAATCTCCTGGGGACTATTAAGCTTAGCAAGTAAGCCTATCATTCCTACTAGGGTTCCAACTAGACCAAAAGCAGGAGCAATGTTTGCAATCATTTTCATTACACTATATGGTTTGAATAATTCTGTATGCCTTGATTCAATATCATTACTTAATATATCTTCGATTACATCTGCTCTTTTATAATCATTTAATAAAATCATCGCATCCCTTAAAAAGCTATCATCCTCATATTCTATATCGCTTTGAATGGATAATAATCCATCTTTCTTGATTTTTATGGATAAATTATATACCTTATGTATTGTTTCCTCATAATTGATTTCTTCTGTGAAGCTATTCCTTATGGCCACTGCTGTGTTTATTAATACCTCCATTGGGAAACTAATAAAAATAGATATAAAAATTCCTGCAAAGATAATTTGAAATGCATTTAAATTAAATAACAGCTTAAAAGAAATAGTCCCTATTAAAGCTTGTAACATTATTGCAATAAATACTGCCATAATTGGAATCTTTATATTTTTAACTTTGAAGTTCAACTTTTTTCCATTGTAAAAATCCATAGCGTATTTCTCCTTTCATATGTAGAATTTGATAACTATCTTATATCAAATTTCTCAATAGGTTCAGATCCCCTTAGAACTGCCCTATTAATCTGTAAAATCCCTTCTTCATTTACCAAGGTCTTCCATCTGACCAGTCTAATACTACCTTCAGATATTTCAATTCCACTTATTATTGTTGGGTAGATGCAGCATCCAGTATTAAAATATGGTAGTTCATTTTTTCTTGGAAATTTAAATCTATGTGTATGACCACAGATTAACATCTTCTTGTTCTTTTGTATCCATTTGTTATAATTTCTTTCAATTTTATGGCGCTTATAAGTGTTTTTAACGGGGCTTGCAGGGTTTTTTATACCAAATGAATGTAGGTGTTTCCAAAAATATTTTAAAGATAGCATAGTCATAGACCAAAGTTGATCGTTGGCAAAATCTCCTTGATGACCATGTACTACAAATATTTCTTGCTGAGTTTTTTTATTTTTTAATACAACTGCTTCATATGGTTTTATTCCTGGTAAAAAATCTAATCTTTCTTCTTTAAATTCATTGTAATGAGTGTAATAATTTCGCTTCACATAATCTTCATCTTTCAGATAAATATTATGATTTCCATATATCAGTATAAATCGATTGTCATTATGAAATTTCTTTATAGTTTCATATGCATCAAAATGTGCATTCTTTATGTCTTTGGCTCTAGGATACTCCCACAATTCATCCCCATCTCCTGCTTCCACATAGACAAAACCATTTTTAAAATAATATTCAAGGGCATACTTAAAAACATTCTGATTTTTACTAAATTCATCAGCATGTCCTCCTGTACCCCTATGACAATCACTGAAAAAAATATATTTACTATTTTCATCAAAATATTCAATTTTAGCATTATTATATGCATTGTTAAGTCGTTCATCCGTTCTCATATTTATCACCTCATATTATTTCAATATATTTTATTATATCCCTAATCACTAGATATATTTAAATATAATTGTAAATGATTTTAAATGATGAGTGAATTTGCATAGTAAAATTTCTTTTAAAATTTCTCTCATGAGACTTCTTCTATTTGATTTTTCTTTGATATATAAATACTCCTAAGTATTATTGCAGTGATTACTATCGCACCGCCTATTACTGCATAAATACCTGGCTTTTCTCCTGAAAAAATATATACCCATAAAGGATTTAATAAAGGTTCTATTACTGTAATTAATATTGCTTCCAATGCCCCTAATTGTTTTGATGCATAAACATAAAATATATAGGCTATTCCAAGTTGAAATACTCCCATTATAATAATGAAAATCATGCTTCTTACATCCGGTAATCCCTTCAATATAAATGGTATGGCTAAAGTAAAAGTTAATATATTTCCCAACAATGTGGTTTCAATGGCAGACCCATCTTTTTGCATTCGTAAAGAGATTGTTACAAAGGCTAGCATAAGTCCCGATAAAATAGCTAAGATATTACCTAGCATATTACCTGAGCTTACATCGTTGATAAAAAACATAGTCATACCAAGTATTACAGCTAAAATTGCATATATATCATAGGAATGAATCTTTTCTTTTAAAATCCATATGCCTAAAATAGCTACAAATATAGGTGCCGTATATTGTAAAAGTATGGCATTGGCAGAAGTAGTCAATTTGTTTGCTATAACATATAGTATGACTGTTAGTGCATAGGCTACAGCTCCTAGCATCTGGGGTTTTGATTTTGTTATTTTAGGTTTTTTTATATAAATCAATAAGATTAGAGCGGCTACAAAGCTTCTTGATCCTGCTATAGCTACTGGATTCCATTGAACTAGCTTAATAAATATACCTCCTGTACTCCATAAAAAAGATGCTATTAAAGCTGCTATAATACCTTTATATCTATTGCTGATTCCATTAAGTTTTGTCAAAATATCCACCTCATATTAATATGGTATACAAGATTAATTGTACTCTATCTATATAATACACAAATATTTTAATATTGTCTTGAACTTTTTTATATATCATTAAAAAGTAAAATCTTTTTACCCAAAGGATAAAAAGATTTTATTATTGTCTTATTTATGCTCATTTCTCCAAAGTTCTTCATATCTAATTGCATTCTGTCTTACTGTTTCTATCTGTTCTTCACTTACTTCTTTTTTTACTTTGCCAGGCGACCCCATGACTAAAGAATTAGGTGGTATAACAGTTCCTTCTGTGACTAAGGCTCCTGCGCCTATTATAGAATTATCACCTATTACTGCTCCATTTAATATAATTGAACCCATTCCTATTAAGCAATTATTCCCTATTTTACAACCATGCACTACTGCATTATGTCCTACAGTTACATAGTCTCCAATCTCACATGGTTGATTAGTATCTACATGGACACTGGCATTATCTTGGATATTGGTACATTTCCCTATTGTAATGTAACTCATATCACCACGTGCCACTGAACTATACCACATACTGCTTCCTTCACCTATAGTAACATCTCCTAATACATCTGCTGATTCAGCTATAAATGTATCATCATGGATTTTAGTCTTTTTTTCCTTTAAATCTCTTATCATATACTGTCTCTCCTTGTTATATATTATTAGCATTTTCAAAACAAATATATATCTAATATATATACATTATAACATAAAATAAATTAAAATAAGCCTTTGATGACACAAATATTGGGATAGAAGTTACCCCCTAATCCCAATATTGCTCTTACAGTTTAACCTGAGAAACTATTTCTTCTAGTTTTATAGATGCTTCTTTGTTTCTATCCATTATGTTATTTATATTATTTATTGCTTCAACTATATTCATATTCTTTTCAGCAATACTTGTAGTAGCTACTGTAGACTCTTCAACTGTAATGGATATCTCCTTCATAGAGTTAGATATTTCATTTACTGTAGCTGCCAATTCTTCAGAAGTTGCACTTAAATCCCCTATAATGTTATTTAGGAAATATCCATCTTCCTTATA
>CAZIII010000129.1:0-2440 GCA_964539425.1 uncultured Tissierellaceae bacterium
AAATTTCCCCCTTGTATTGTATTCCATCATATTGTATCAAAAAAAATACTATATTTCCATTGCTCAATATACCCCCATATGGTATAATGGTGTAAATTATTTAAAACGGGAGGAATAAGGATGGATATTTTTATTGATAATAAGGCAGAGAAATATATAAAATCTGAAACAATGGACCAGTCTGTACAAGTTTTTATGAGCACAATAGGAGGAGGGTGATGTATATCGTATCAACCATCAGTTAAGGTGGGAAAACCTTCAAATGAAGGGGCTTTTAATCATTTTAAGATAGGGGATATTAATGTATATGTGGCAAATAGATTAAAAGTAAGCAATAAGGGTTTGAAAATTAGCCTTAGTAAGTTATTATGGATAAAAAGTTTGAATGTGGATGGGGTAGTTCTATAATATCAAATAAAATACTCCTTAAAGATAAGGAGTATTTTAAGATTTTAAGTCTAATTCCATTGCCATGGACGACAATATTGGGTCTATTAAATTTAAATTACATTTACCTTCCTTATTATAGTGATTACAATTAATACAATTCTCATATTTATCTTCGTATGAACGGGCAGATGATGTAAGACCCACCTCTTTCCATGGGTCATATTCATTGCAATATAGGGCAATTTTTCTTAATTGTTCTTGACTAGCCATGTTATCTACTCCTTCCAATTATTAGTGTAACAAAAAAATATTTAATTATTCAAAAAGATTAAGAATCATTGAAATTGACATAATAGTGTCATAGTGTTATAATAATTTAAAAATATTTAATTAGGTGGTGAAATAATAATGGAGAAAGACAATAGGGTTTCTATTACGGTAATTAGAAGGTTACCAAAGTATTATAGATATTTAGGAGATTTATTATCAAAAGGAATAAATAGAGTATCATCTCAAGAGCTAAGTTCAATGACTGGGTTCACTGCTTCTCAAATAAGGCAAGATTTAAATAATTTTGGTGGTTTTGGTCAACAAGGTTATGGGTATAATGTTGAGGAGTTATATGACCAATTGGGAAAAATACTTGGATTAGAAACTATATACAAGGCTGTAATAGCAGGCGCAGGAAACCTAGGTCAGGCCATTGCCAATTATAAAGGGTTTGAAGATGCTGGATTTAAGGTCCTATCACTATTTGACAAGAATCCTAAGCTTATTGGATTAAAGATTAGGGATATTGAAATAAGTGATATAGACACCGTAAATGAATTCATCAGAGAAAACAATGTAGATATAGGTATAATTACCACACCAAAGGATAATGCACAAGAGATTGCTGATATTTTTGTTAAGGCTGGGGTAAAAGGAATCTGGAATTTTGCACCAACTGACTTAAATGTACCTGAGGAAATTGTTGTAGAAAATGTGCGTTTAAATGAATCTTTATTTGCACTATCTTATTTCCTAAAGAATAAATTTGATTAATACTTATTAAGTTATTGATTAAGCATAATTGAAAATTAATAATAAAGTATAAAAAGCTTAAAGAATCAAGGATTTGATTCTTTAAGCTTTTTATACTTTATAAATTAGATAAATTGTTAACAATATTGTAGATTTTTTAACATATATGAGTTATAATAAATATTATAGACATAGCTAATATATTAGGGAGGGAAAAATACATGAATTTCAAGTTATCTAAAGAGCAAGAATTAGTTAGAAGTGTAATGAAAGAATTTTCTGAGAACGAGGTTAAGCCCATAGCTGCTGATATCGATGTAACAGAAAGATTTCCAAGGGAAAATGTTGAAAAAATGGCTAAATGTAATATACTAGGAATACCTTTTCCAGTAGAATATGGTGGAGCAGGTGGAGATGAATTAGCATATGCCATAGCTGTAGAAGAATTATCAAAATCTTGTGCAACACATGGTGTTATTTTATCAGCCCATACATCTTTAGGATGTTGGCCAATATTCAAGTATGGAAATGAAGAGCAAAAACAAAAATATCTAGTACCCTTAGCAAAGGGAGAGCATTTAGGAGCTTTTGGTTTAACAGAGCCTAATGCTGGTACAGATGCAGCAGGACAACAAACTGTTGCCATAATAGATGGAGATGATTATGTATTAAATGGTACAAAAATATTTATTACCAATGGTGGACAAGCAGATACATATATAATATTTGCTATGACTGATAAAAGCAAAGGAACTAGGGGAATATCTGCATTTATTGTAGAGAAAGACTATCCTGGATTTAGTATTGGTAAAGTAGAAGAAAAAATGGGAATTAGAGCTTCAGCTACTACTGAATTAATTTTCCAAAATTGTAGAGTTCCAAAGGAAAATTTATTAGGTAAAGAAGGGGATGGCTTTAAAATTGCTATGTCTACCCTTGATGGTGGTAGAATTGGAATAGCTGCCCAAGCTTTAGGAATTGCAGCAGGAGCACTGGATGAAACTGTTAAGTACTTAAAAGAAAGACA
>CAZIII010000129.1:2450-6159 GCA_964539425.1 uncultured Tissierellaceae bacterium
TTTGGTAGACCAATATCAAAATTCCAAGGTTTACAATGGATGGTAGCAGATTTAGCAACAGAGATTGATGCAGCTAGATTACTTGTTTATAGAGCAGCATATAACAAAGCTAACAATCTTCCATATGGTAAGGAAGCTGCAATGGCAAAATTATTCGCAGCACAATGTGCAATGAATGTAACTACGAAATGTGTTCAATTATTTGGTGGATACGGATATACAAAGGATTATCCAATTGAAAGAATGATGAGAGACGCTAAGATTACTGAAATATATGAAGGTACATCTCAAGTTCAACAAATGGTTATAGCAGCAGCTGTATTAAAATAATTGGTTAGGAGGAAGAAAATGAATATTATAGTATGTTTAAAACAAGTGCCAGATACTAATGAAGTTAAAATAGATCCAGTTCGTGGGACTCTAATTCGTGAAGGAGTACCAAGTATTATAAACCCAGATGATAGAAATGCTTTAGAAGAAGCATTAAGATTAAAAGATGAAAACAAAGATATAAAAGTAACTGTACTAAGCATGGGACCTCCACAAGCAGATGTGGCTCTTAGAGAAGCAATTGCTATGGGAGCAGATGACGCAATTTTGATAAGTGATAGGGCAGTTGGAGGATCAGATACTTGGGCTACTTCCACAGTTTTAGCCTCTGGAATTAAAAAGATAGCTGATTACAGCATTGTTTTATGCGGTAGACAAGCGATAGATGGAGATACTGCACAAGTTGGGCCTCAAATCGCAGAACATTTAAATTTACCTCAAATTACTTATGTAGAAGAGTTGAAAATTGAAGGTAATAAAGTTATAGCTAAGAGAGCATTAGAGGATGGACATTTTGTTATAGAATCAGAAATGCCTGTACTTCTAACAGCTATAAAAGAATTAAACGAGCCAAGATATCCTTCTATTAAAGGTATATACGATGCTCATAAAGATAATAAAGTTAAGATTTGGTCAGCAAAAGATATAGAAGCTGATTTTGATAATATTGGTTTAAATGGTTCACCTACTCAAGTAAATAAATCCTTTACACCTCCAGGAAGATCCAGCGTTGGTGAAATATTAAAGGGTAATGCCAAAGATTCTGTTAAAGAATTGATAGTAAAATTAAGAGAAAAACAAGTTATTTAATATAATTATTGAATAAAGGAGGAAGATTACATGGCTGTTAAAGTTATAGAAATGAAATGTATAGGCTGCGGAAAATGTGTTAGGGTTTGTCCTTTTGATGCCATAGATATGGTAAACAAAAAGGCTATAATAGGCGAAAAATGTACTGCTTGTGGTCAATGTATAGAAGCATGCCCAGTAGAAGCTATAGAAAAAGAAGAGCAAAAATATAGAGCTGGTGGAGTAGATGTAAATCTATATAGAGGTGTTTGGGTATTTGCAGAGCAAAGAGATGGAAATTTATTAAATGTAGCTATAGAGTTAGTTGGAGAAGGTAGAAAAATAGCAAATGCTTTAAATACAGAATTGACTGCTGTGTTATTAGGTAAAGATGTAGATAATTTAGCTGATAAATTAGTTAAATTTGGAGCTGATAATGTACTATATGCAGATCATGACTTACTTAATGTTTATACAACTGAAGGATATACTAAAGTAATATATGACCTTATTAAGGAAAGAAAACCAGAAATCATGTTAATAGGTGCTACAAATATAGGTAGAGACTTAGGACCAAGGATTTCTGCAAGGGTACACACAGGACTTACAGCTGACTGTACAAAATTAGATGTAGATCTAGAAAACAGAAGATTGATGCAAACTCGTCCAGCTTTTGGTGGAAACTTAATGGCTACTATCATATGTCCAGATCATAGACCACAAATGTCTACAGTTAGACCAGGAGTTATGGAAAAAGCAAGATATGATGAAAATAGAAATGGTGAAATAGTTAAATTTACTCCAGATTTAAAAGATGGAGATATAAGAGCAAAAGTAATAGATGTAGTAAAAGGTGGAAAAGCAGAAGTTCAACTAGAAGAATCAAAGATTATAGTATCAGGTGGTAGAGGATTAGGAAATCCAGAAGGATTTAAACTACTTGAAGACTTAGCGGGTAAACTTGGTGGAGTAGTAGGTGCTTCACGTGCTACAGTAGATGCAGGTTGGATAGACCATGGTCACCAAGTAGGACAAACTGGTAAAACTGTACGTCCATCACTTTATATTGCTTGTGGTATTTCAGGAGCAATCCAACATTTAGCTGGTATGCAAGAATCAAAGGTAATAGTTGCCATAAATAAAGATGCAGATGCACCTATATTCAAAGTGGCAGATTATGGTATAGTTGGAGATGTTTATGAAGTATTACCAGCCCTTATTGAAGCTTTGGATAATGTAGATGATATAATGGATGCTTTTAAAGCAATTAACAAATAATAATTATCAATTAACAAGAACATTTAAAAATTAACAAATAAAAATTAGTGAAGTATTATAATTGCGAATTGTATAAGTTTTCTGAAATATTTACAAAAAAAATTGCTTGTGTTATAATCTCAGTGAAATGATATACGACTAAGCATAAAGTTTCGCTATTCAAATTATAGGGAGGTTTTGTTAATGTCAAATGATAATTTAAACCCATTAGTAAGTGCCCAATTACAAGTTAAACAAGCTTGTGATAAGCTAGGGTTAGAACCAGCAGTTTATGAATTACTTAAAGAACCACAAAGAATTATTGAAATATCAATCCCAGTTAAAATGGATGATGGTTCAGTACAAACATTTAAAGGTTTTAGAGCATCACACAATACAGCTATAGGTCCAGCTAAGGGTGGAATTAGATTACACCCAGGAGTTAATGCAGATGAAGTTAAAGCTTTATCAATATGGATGACATTCAAATGTGGAGTTATGGGTGTACCATATGGTGGAGGAAAAGGTGGAATCATTGTAGATCCTCTTAAATTATCACAAGGTGAACTTGAAAGATTATCAAGAGGATATATCCAAGGACTTTACAAATATCTTGGAGAAAAAATAGATGTACCAGCTCCAGACGTAGGATCAAATGGTCAAGTTATGGCTTGGATGGTGGATGAATACATTAAATTAAACAATGATAATATGGCTCTAGGCGTACTTACTGGAAAACCTGTTGCATGGGGTGGATCAGAAGGAAGAAACGAAGCTACCGGATTCGGAGTTTCAGTTATAGCTAGAGAAGCAGCAAGAGAATTAGGCATAGATATGACTAAATCAAGTGTTGCTATTCAAGGATTTGGAAATGTTGGTAGATTTACAGTTAAAAATGTTCAAAGACAAGGTGCGAAAATTGTAGCAATAGCTGAATGGGCACCATCAGTTGGAACATATGCATTATATAATGCAGAGGGATTAGATTTCTATGACATGGAAGCATATTTCAATGAGCATAGAAATTTAGTAGACTATCCAAAAGCTAAAATGATTTCACTAGATGAATTCTGGAAGCTTGAAGTAGATCTATTAATTCCTGCAGCATTAGAAAATGCTATAACAGAAGATGTAGCTAAAGTAATAAAGGCTAAATTAGTGTGTGAAGCGGCAAATGGACCTGTTACTCCAGGTGCAGACGTTATCCTTAAAGAAAGAGGAATTCCAGTTACTCCAGATATCCTTACAAACTCAGGTGGAGTTACAGTATCATACTTTGAATGGGTACAAAACCTATATGGCTACTACTGGGAAGAAGATGAAGTAGTAGAAA
>CAZIII010000130.1:0-6158 GCA_964539425.1 uncultured Tissierellaceae bacterium
GAGATTATCTATGACACAAACACCTTTTATGGATTTAATATAAGGTGAACATCTATTACAAAGCCCTGCTGATTCAGTAATTAACATATCTAAATTCATTTTTTGTCCCCATTGCACTACTTCTTCAATATTCGAAGCGAAGAAATGATCCGGGCAAAGTGCTCCCGAAAGTCCTTTCTTTACTGGAATTCCAGCCTTCTCATATAATACATCATCATCTGTATAGAGACAATCAAACTTAACCACCCCTACAGAAACATTTTGTTGTTTCAATGCATCTATTGTTTTTAATATTATTGAGGTCTTTCCTGATGAAGGTGGACCTGAAACTATTATTAAATTCATCTATTTTTCCTCCTAAATGGATTCATTAAAAATCCTTTCGCATTCTTTGATTAACTCTCCAATATCGTGACTCTTGATAAAGTCCCAGCCTAGCCACATGAATTTTTGTTCATCTGTTAAATCATTTTCTACCTCTGGGTTTGTAGATGGGAATCTTCCATTATGAGATAATAACTCCCCTACTTCCTTTGATGCAAAGAAATCAACAAATGGCTTTATTTGCTCTCTCTTAGAATTCTTAGTGAGTAAGAATATCGGACTAATTATTGAGCCATCCTTTGGCCATATTGGAACCATTGGTCCATTACCTGTTATCATCTTTGTAAAGAAATATGGCATAATTGTTATTGTTGGTTTATCCTTTTTTCTTATATGGGATTTCACCATTTCCGCTGGATGCATATTTCTCATAAAGCATTTCCCCAAGCTCCTAAGTCCTTCTTCTCCATAAGCCTTATATATATTTAAAAGTATTGCATTGAATAAATCAAAGTCGCCTATTGGCAAAGATACTTCCCCTTCAAATTCTGGCCTAAATAAATCTGCCCAAGTTTGAGGCATTTGTCTATCCCCTATTTCTTCTTTGTTTACTAAAAATACTGCTGGTACTACTCCAATCATAGAGTATTGATTGTCGGGATCCTTTAAGTTTATTTCTTCATTTTGAAAGTCTTTGTTTATATTATCAAAGCCTGTTAAATCTTCAAATACTCCTTGCTCTTTAAATTTACCCATGAGCTTCTTATCGAAGAATAAATCAAATCCTGCTGACATAAATAGATCAGATAACTCATCTTCACTATCTATTTTCTCTATTTTTTCTTTTATCCAATCTACTCCGCCTGAAGCTACTTTGAGGTCATAATCTACGGTAAAATCAAATTTGTTTTCACCAAGCCATTTTTCAAAGCCTTCCAGTAATGGCAGTCTAACTGGGCATGGTAATATTCCGTCTATCTTAATATCTCCACCTCTTACATTTTTACTATCTACTAATGCTCCATCTACTGAAGTCCTATTTTGGTCTATTACTTCTATTAATTTTTGTTCAAACAGCTGGGTATTTACCTTCTTTGTCTTACAAGCCATTTCAATAGAAATGGTTTTTCCCATTATCTTTCTCATCTTTTCATTTGCTAATTGATCAAAACCATTTCCTACAAATATATCTATAGTTTCTGGATATTTTTCCGTTATGTCAAAAACTTTGTCTTTTATATCGAAATATTTATTCATTTCATGCCTCCTATTTTATTCGTTCTTTTATCTTTCTTTTTAATTATAGTATATTATTCAGATTTATTCCGTAACTCATGTTACCAAATAAATAAATAGAACAAAAATAGAGACTTCTGGAAAAGCACCCTTTGAGGAGTTCTTCAGAGTCTCACAAAAATATCATTCTATTTATTTCTTACATAGTTAATTTCTTTATTTTAACATCTAATTCTTAGTAATCTTTTCTTAATACTTCTAAAAATGCCTCTGATGGCTGAGCTCCTTGGACCGCATACTTATTATTAAATACGAAGAAAGGTACTGAACTTATTTCTAGCTGCTTAGCCTCATACTTATCCATCTCAACTTCTTCGGTATATTTATCACCCTTTAGCATAAGAATTGTTTCTTCTTTATTCAATCCTACTTCTGCTGCTAGATTTCCTAAGGTTTCTATATCTCCTATATTGAGTCCCTCCATGAAATGTGCTCTCAAAAGCCTTTCATTCATCTCCTGGTCTAAACCAAATTCTTTAGAATAATTAGCTAGTCTATGAGCTTTGAAAGTATTTGTTTCCACCATATCTTCAAAATTGTAATCTAGCCCTACACCTTTTGCCATGGAAGACATTTGATCAACCATCCCTTGAGCCTTTTTTTCAGGTATATTATATTTTTCAGCAAGACCTGCAACCATACCCACATCTGTTTTCTCTGGAGCATATGGATCTAGTTGAAAGCTTCTCCATACGATTTCTACATTTTCTTTACCTTCAAAATCCTCCAATGCCTTCTCTAATTTTCTCTTACCAATATAACAAAAAGGACATGCAAAATCTGACCATATATCTATTCTCATAAATATCCTCTCCTAACTTCCTTAGTATATTTTAATTCCCTTAATTTTTCTAAAGTCTATTATCTATTTATACATACCCGAGATTACAAAATATATTCTATATCATCTATTATGCTTTTACTCTCCTTAGATAATACCTAATCTTCAAATGAATAAATGAGTACTAACAAGACTATAATTAATTAGCACATGTATATAATAGCCTTTAGTTATTAATGTTTATTATATACCCCTAACGGGTATAATTAATCTAGTAGAATAAAAAGGAGAGTGTTATTTATGGATTTAAGATATGAAAAAAATACAAATAAGTCTTTTGACCAAGCAGTACAAAGCATTACAGATGCTTTGAAAGAAAGAAAATTTGGTGTATTATGGCAATTAAATTTTAAAGATAAAATGGCTGAGCATGATATTGATTTTCCCAATAATTTTATGATTCTTGAAGTATGTAATCCACAAAAAGCTAATGAAGTATTAACTAAACATATCGAAATGGGTTATTTTCTGCCGTGTAAAGTAGTAGTCTATGAAAAAGATGGAGATGTAAGGATAGGTACGGCAAGACCAGAGATGTTAATGGGCATGATGAGTTATGATGATCTTGGTGATGTGGCAAGCGAGGTTGAAAAGATATTAATTGAATCAATTGATGCAGCTGTATAGTAAAAGTGAAGGAAGGATAAATAAATTTATCCTTCCTTCACTTTTAAATTATCATGTAACTTCCAAACCTTGCCAAAAGTTCTTGCCTTTTCTTATAATCTGGTAAAATACTTCCAAGGCGTCTCCAAAATGATCTGTCATGATTCATATGATGCAGGTGGCATAGTTCATGGACTACAACATAGTCAATAGCTTCAATTGGAGCCATTGCTAGTTTGTAATTAAAAGTTAGTTTCTTATCAGAATTACAGCTTCCCCACTTAGTTTTAGACTCATCTACTTCAATGGCCTTAGGTTTAACTCCTACTTGCCCTTGATATAGCTTTATTCGTTCTGCTATGATTTTTTTACAGCTAGAGATGTAGAATTTCTTCAAATTAGCTTTCAATTCATCTTCCCCTAGTTCGTCAATATCAATTAATTCATGGAGAAAATATTCTTTTCCCAGATGCAGAAACTTTCCTTGTTCATCATAGTTTCTTGTCCTAGGCCTTTCTTTAATCCTTGAAATTTCATTTAGTTTATCTTTAATTAATTTTCCATGTTGCCTTATAGCATTTTCTATTTCTTCTTTACTCGTGTTATTTGGAGCTTTAACGGTTATAAACCCTATTTCATCTATATTGATTAAGAGTTTCTTACCCTTTCCATACTGTACATTACAATCTATTATAATATCATCAAATTCAATTTCCATTACTATCATCCTTTTTTAGAAGCTTATGTCTATTTTATTATATTTCTATTAAATATCCTCCAAGTAACTGAGCTGTATCAGGGCTACATGTGGTGAATATGACCTGATGCTTCTTGCCAAATTCATTTATTAATTTTGCTGCTATATTCTTACGATAGGGATCTAAATCAACCAAACAGTCATCTAATACTAAAAACCCCTTATTATCACCTAAGATATACTCCAATATAGTAAGCCTAAGAGCCAATGCTACGGAATCATAGGTACCTGATGATAGTAGATTTAGAGGCATAAGAATTTGATTGTCTTTTTCAAGCTTTACACTAAAATCATTGTGAATTTCAGAAGTCTTATAATTTCCATCTGTTAGCAAACTAATATAGTTTGAAAAATTCTGTACTATAGGAGTAAAGGATGCTTCATCCATTTTCACCTTAGTAGATTCAAAGGCTTCTTTAATCTTTAATAGTCTTTTACTCTTTTCCAACTTCTTTTTGAATATATTCTCTTCAGTATTATATTCAATAACAAGCTCCTCATATGTGGAGTTAGGCAAATTCCTTTCAGCTTCATAGTATTTATCCTTTAATATACCTAAAGATCCCTGTAAATTATCGTAATTGGTCCTGGTTTCAGATAAAATACTTCTAAAATCCTCTGTAGACTTATATTCCTCTGGTAGTGGCATAAGTTTTTCTAATTGATCTTTAATGGTCTTTTGAGACATTTTTATTTCTATTATTTTATCAAAAAGTCCATCTAAATCTTTATAGTCTAATGTCCAATTTTGAATAGTGTTATCTAATAGCTTTTTATCTGAAATAAACTCTATATTCTTGATATCCATATTCTTTATTTCTGCATCAATAACCTCAAGATTTCTAACCTTAGTTAAATCACCAAAGGAATCTATTTTTTCCTTTAAAGATTCATAACTATAATCTCCCAGAAATTCATTAACTTGACCCTTGAGATTCACTTGAGACCTATGGAGTTCGTCTAATCTTTCTTTATTTAATTTTGCTTCTTCTATTGTCAGTACTTCTAATTCTCTCAAACAAGACTCTAGTTTTTCCTTATATCCTTCATATTTTTCACGAAGTTCTTTAAAGTCAATATCTCCAGACTTTAACTCTATTTCAAATAAATTTTCGCATTCTAACTTTATATATCCATCTGCTTTAAAGGACTCACCTACTCTTACCTTACTAGGAATATCTAAATCCTTAGTAATTGTAATATCTTTTTCACCAGAGTAATAATTAATTTGCCCAATAATGACTCCAGCCTTCAACATTGCTTCAGTCTTTAATATATTATTATAATTATTATCTAACTCCTCAATATCTGCTTTAGTCACATTCTTTATCTTAGAAATTTGATTGTTTATATCAAGTAGACGCTTATTTAAATCTTCTACCCTTTCCAAACTATTTGCCAATAGATTTCTTTCTATTAACTTTTTAGCTAATTCTTTTTCAGACTCTAGTTTTTTATAATTATTAGCTAGGTTTGCAATTTCAAGATCTACTTGTTTAAGCTTTTCTTCATTCCTCGGCCATTCTTGGTTGATCTTTGAAAGCGTGAGCATTTCTGTTTCCAGTTGTGTTAATTTTGGCTCTAATATTGACCTTTGAATAACATCATTCTCCAACTTCTCCATGGATTCTTTCTGATTTTTTAAGTCTCTAAGATTTGATTCTATTTCCTTCATTTCTTTGCAAATTTCGTTATATTGCTTTTCTGCCTCATTGGCTTTATCCATTTCTAGCCTAATAGCTTCTTTTTTATAAAAGCTGTCTACGACTTGGCCAATACCCACTTTATATGGATTACTGATGCCTCTATTGTTTTCAGGATAATTCTTTTCTATATCCCATCTTTTCAATAAACTATCTATTTCATCATCAATTTTATTACCCAAATCATCTAAAGAAACCCCATCCAGTTCCATTATAGCTCGTCTCAGTAAAGAACTTACTTCACTAGTTGCCTCTCTGTTACTGATTATCTTTTCAATAGATTTCTTTATATCTACTTGCTTAGAAAAGAAAATACTGCTATAGGTTCCTTCACTAAATACTAAGACCTCTTTCAGAATAGCTTCAATACTATCTTCACTTTTTATAATATCTAAACTAGGAATAGTCAACTTAGTAAAAGGTTCAATTCCCCATTCCTTACTCAATATATAGTCTCCATCTACATGGGATATGGTTAACTCTCCATCAATACTATCTCCAGCAGGAATAGGCATGAATTTACTACGAAATTCTTTGTCCTCATTAGATCTAAATCCAAGTTTGCTTGATTTAAATAATACAGAGTGAATACCTTCTATTAAAGTACTTTTTCCTGCCTCATTTCCTCCAA
>CAZIII010000131.1:0-6117 GCA_964539425.1 uncultured Tissierellaceae bacterium
TAAAAAAAGAACTCCTTAGAGTTCCTTCTATTAAAGTATATTATCTAACTGCTTTCAACTTTGCTATGTCGCTCCAATTATCTGCAGTAGCTATTTCTATTCTTGATATATTTGATTTTATCTCCCCAAGTTCTTGTTTTACTTCCTGTCTAAATTCTGTCAAATCCGCAGTCTGCTCAATTACAGCATCTAACTTTTCCATTATTTCTTTTTGTCCAAACTCTAAACCTTTTTGCCCAATTTCCAATTTTGCCTGACCTATTTCTAATTCATTCATTCCTGTTTCAAGTTTATTCTGACCTGTTTCAAGTTTATTCTGACCTGTTTCTATACTATCCATTCTTGTTTCAAGTTTATTCTGTCCTGTTTCTATACTATCCATTCTTGTTTCAAGTTTACTCTGTCCTGTTTCTATACTATCCATTCTTGTTTCAAGTTTACTCTGTCCTGTTTCTAAATTATCCATTCTTATTTCTAAATTGTCTAATTTCTCTAGTACCAATCTTTGAAATTCTTCGTTAGTCATTATCCTTGACCTCCTTCAAATATATCCCCATTATATACTTAAATATAATTATATATCAAAAACAAATATTGTACAATTAAATTCAATATTAATTTAGCCATTAATAATATCATTGTTTATACGGATTTCTAATGCTATAATAATAGTAAATTCAATGATTAAGGAGGGAATTCATGAAACTAAATTACAAACGGACCTTTTTTATAGGACTAGCTTTTTTATCTATTTCTGCATTTTGGCAATTATATGATAATATCATACCACTTATTCTACAAAATACTTTTGAAATAGGTGAAACTGTCACAGGGGTAATTATGGCTGCTGACAATGTCTTAGCATTATTTTTACTTCCTTTTTTCGGTACTTTATCCGATAGAGTAAATACGAAATTAGGAAAGAGAACCCCTTTTATTATTACGGGTACTTTTATAGCTGTTATAACTATGATTTTAATACCTATAGGGGATAACAGTAAGAACTTTCCACTGTTTTTTGTAGCTCTTGGTATTGTATTATTATCCATGAGTTTATACCGTTCTCCTGCAGTGGCTTTAATGCCTGACCTTACACCAAAACCCCTTAGAAGTAAGGCAAATTCCATAATTAATCTTATGGGAGCAGTTGGAGGAATCTTTACCCTTGCAATGATTAAATTACTCATACCGAAAGAAGCTTCTCCTGATTATACAAATGTATTTTTAACTGTTGCTATATTTATGATAATAGCAGTAAGTATTCTGGTAATGGCTATAAAAGAGAACAAATTGTCAAAGGAAATATCCACTGAGAATTCTTCTGAAACTGAAGAATTTACTGCAAATAATTTAAATGAAAATGTGGCTATGGATAAAGATGTAAAACGAAGTCTAGGCTTTTTACTTGGATCAATATTTTTATGGTTTACAGCCTATAATGCTGTTATTACGGCATTCTCTAGATATGCAACAAAGGTTTGGAATTTACAGGGTGGTGGCTTTGCCAATGCACTAATGGTTGCAACAGGTGCTGCAATTCTTTCCTATATACCAATTGGAATTATATCTAGTAATATAGGTAGAAAGAAAACTATTATTTCAGGTATTATCATTATGAGTATTTCTTATTTCTGTGGATTTTTGTTTACGTCTTATTCACCTTTAATAAATATTGTTTTTGCATTTACTGGTATAGGCTGGGCTGCTATTAATGTAAACTCATATCCTATGGTTGTTGAAATGAGCCGTGGTGCTGATATAGGTAAATATACTGGATTATATTATACTTTTTCCATGTCTGCTCAAATATTCACGCCTATATTATCAGGATTTTTATTAGAAAATATATCATATAGAACATTATTTCCTTATTCTGTAGTATTCTCCATTTTATCGTTATGTACAATGATAATGGTTCGTCATGGGGATTCTAAACCATCAAAGAAAAAAAGTACTTTGGAGCATTTTAATGTGGAAGATTAGCTTATAGGGAGGCATTAGATGTTTTTATATATTTTGGGAATTATTATTTTGATGATCACTCTGTACCTTCTGGCTATTATGCCAAAGATGTTAAATAAGCCTGATATGAGTTTGTTTTCGGGAAGATACTATGCTCATAGGGGGTTTTATGATAATAAAGTTGATTCCCCCGAGAACTCAATGGCTGCATTTTCTTCAGCCATTGAGAAAGGATTTGGAATTGAGTTTGATGTCCAACTATCCAAGGATAATATTCCAGTTGTATTTCATGATTTTAATTTAATGAGAGTTTGTGGTGTAGATAAAAATGTAAATGAATTGACATTTGCTGAGTTAAGGCAACTATTCCTATTTGATTCCAGTGAGAGAATTCCTCATTTGCAAGAACTACTTGATTTGGTTGATGGAAAAGTACCATTAATTGTTGAGATAAAGGCTAATAGTAATGCTTCTTTAGTTTGTTCTGTGGTTTCATCTGTTTTAAATAGCTATAGAGGACTATATTGTATAGAATCTTTTAATCCATTTATTGTTCTTTGGTATAAAAAAAATAGACCCACTATTATTAGAGGTCAACTTTCTATGAATTATTTAAAGGATATGACTAAACAAAATAAAGTGCTGTCTTTTATATTACAATATCTATTTTTAAACTTTATTACTAAGCCTAACTTTATTGCATATGATTATAGATATTATAATAATGTCTCTTTAATTTTATGTAAGAACCTATTTAAAATTACTACCGTAGCTTATACTATTCCATCGAAAATAGAATTGGAAAATCACTATAAACACTTTGATTTACTTATATTCGAAAACTTCTCGCCAGGTAAGATAAGTTTTTAAGAGATATAAAACTATTATGTCCTCATCTTTAAAGATGGGGACATTTTTATATGAATCATACTATTATATTTACTATTTCAACACTTTGAGGATTAAAGAAGTTTATAAAGTTTTCTCCTGCTTTCACTATAACCTTAGTCTTGTCATGTGGGTGAATATACACGATCTTGCCTGTTTCACCATT
Organism: uncultured Tissierellaceae bacterium; assembly: GCA_964539425.1. GTDB lineage: Bacteria > Bacillota > Clostridia > Tissierellales > Tissierellaceae > JAVKTS01. Next base: position 3,017 of record CAZIII010000131.1, read on the forward strand.
GCTAAGTAACACCTTATTGCCTACATAGAACCTAGATATGTTTTCAAGGAATATATGTGATAAAGCCGGATCTAATGAGGTAAAACTCTCATCCTTAATATAGTCTGCAACCCTTAATGGATTTTCCTTTTCTTTATATGTTCTTTGGCTTACAAGGGCATCATATATATCACATATTGTAATGACTTTGGCGTATTGGTGAATTTCATCCCCTTTGAGATTGTTAGGGTACCCTAATCCATTTAACTTCTCATGATGATGCAATACCCCTAGTAAAACATCTTCGCTGAATTTTTCCGTTTCCATAAGTAGATTGTAACTATATAATGAGTGTTGTTTAACTATCTCATATTCTTCAGGTGTCAACTGCCCTGGTTTATTTATTATATTATCAGGAACTCTAAGTTTACCAATATCATGAAATAATCCTGCAATTGATAAATCAAAGATTTCATCCTTAGTAAATTTTGCCCACTTGCCTAAGCTTATGGCCAAGATACTAACGGATATACTATGATTAAATGTATAGTCATCTTTTTTATGAAGTAATCTCAATTGAGTAAGAATGTCTCTTTCTCGAGATACTTCTACTGCAAAACCTTTCATCTCGTAAAAAACTTCATCTACTTCTACATCATTACCAGTTCTAATATTATCAAATAAATTATCCAGTTTTTCCTCAACTCTAGAATAAGAAACCATCAACTCTTGGTTATAACTGTATTCATTAATTTCTTCCTTTATATGAACGGTTTCTATTCCATATAGAAATAACTTTCTAATAAGGTTTTTTGTCATTACAGTATTTTTAACTATTAATACTACTCCAGTTTTGTGGTTAATTACATTTTCTTCGAGAATCATTCCGGATTCTAACTTATCAACAGTCAGGATTTTAGACATATTATCACTCCTATGGCAATATATGGTACTCATTATACCATATTAACTATTATCAAAAAAGGGTATAAAGTCTTAATTTTCGATAAAAAATACGTTAAAATATGAATATTTGCAAAAAATATATATTCTGAATCATTTTTTATTCACTTTGTTTTCTGACAAATTCTCCAATTTTTTGATCCATTCTGCCTACATGCAGTATAAGCCATTTTATGATTTTTCCACCAAATTCCTGTACGTTTTCCTCTGTAAATCCATCCTGGTAAAATGATTCTAAACAATCACCAATCCATTCTCTAAACAGATTGTGAGTACTCACATGATTTTCTATCTCTGGATAGTTAATCTTTGCCATATAGTCTTCTTCATCATTAAAATGAAAAATCACATACTCTTGCATAAATAGCATAGTTTTATTTACTTGTTCTAATTTTTCATCCCAATCTTTTTCATTTTGAATAACTTCGATAAAATCTGATAGTCTTTTAAAGAGTTCTTTATGTTGCTCATCAACTAACTCTATTCCTATCCTATATTTCTCTTTCCACATAAATATGGTTCCCACCTTCGCTGTATTACATATCCTAACTATATTAAAATATCATCTATCTGTAAATTATGCTCATTTAAAAAATCAATAAATATATCTCCCACCTTAACTACTGGTTTAGTCTCATCTTGTGGATGTATATATACTATTACACCGGTTGTCCCATCACTTAATAAAACTTTGTTACCAACATAGAATTTAGAAATGTTTTTTAAGAAGACCTGAGTAATATAAGGATCTAGTGAAGTAAAGCTTTCTCTTCTTAGATAGTCTGCGGCTCTAAGTGGAGAATCCTTATCTTTATATACCCTTCGAGATGTTATTGCATGATATATATCACATACAGCAATTATCTTTGCAAATTCATGAATTCTATCTCCTGTAACATGATTTGGATAGCCTATCCCATTCATCTTTTCATGATGTTGCAATACTCCTAATAAAATATCATCATTAAACTTTTTAGTTTCTGAAAGCATCTCAAAACTATAATAGGAATGTTTTTGCATTATTAAATTTTCTTCTTCAGTTAATTTATCAGGTTTTCTAACTATTTCATCTGGAACCCTTAGTTTCCCAATATCATGAAATAATGCAGCAATTGATAAATCTAAAATCTTTTCATCGGAATATCCTAACCATTTTCCAAGTGCTATGGCTAATACACTTACTCCTAGACTATGATTAAAGGTATAATCATCCTTCTTATGGAGTAACCTCATTTGAGTAAGTATGTCTCTCTCAGAAGAAATCGCATCTACAAAATTCTCCATTTCACTTTCTATGTTTTTTAGTTCTATGCTTTTGCCTTTTTGAACTTTATCAAATACATTGTCTAAATATTTCTCTACCTTAGCATATTCATGTGTTATGGTTTCATTTTTCCATTCTTCTGGTATAAGCTCTTCTCTAATAAATACAGTTTTTACTCCATTACTAATTAGTTTATCAATAAAATTTCTTGTCATTGTAGTACCATTTGGTATTAAAATTGCTCCTGTTTTGCTATCTATCAAATCTCTATCAAGTACCATACCTATATCTACTTTATCTACACTTGTAATCTTAGCCAACATAGCACCCCCCGAATAAATTATGTAGCATTATATAATTCTAAATCTATTGCTATAATCACAATTCTGGTTCATTCTGTTCTGCTTATACATATTTAGTAAAAGATAAGACATTAATAGCTTATTCTTCTATTATGCCAAGTTTTTTAAGTATCATATTATATCCTTCTGCACCATAGTTTAGTGACCTATTAATTCTACTTATTGTTGCAGTACTTGCTCCTGTTTCACTTTCTATCTCATTATAGGTTTTGTTTGCTTTAAGTAGTTTTGCTACCTCAAGTCTTTGGGCTATTGCTTGAATTTCTTTTATTGTACATATATCTTCAAAAAATCTATAGCATTCTTCAGCACTATCTAACATTAATACTGCTTCAAAGAATCCATCTATTTGATCAGATTTTATTTTTGAATTAAAGTCCATTTTAAGCCTCCTAATTTAATATAATAGCTGGGGCTTCCCCCAGCCATCTTTTATTAGAACAATCCTACAATTTCTCCGCTTGGTAATATATCTATATTATTTGCAGCTGGAACTTTAGGTAATCCTGGCATTGTCATTATTTCACCAGTTA